>DAOWFB010000112.1 GCA_030638205.1 Thalassospiraceae bacterium | reverse complement strand
CTGCGTTTAAGGTTGTCTTGTTTAAGTGCAATTATTGATGCGGCAATGATTGTGTATCCGGCAATGTAAATTAACCAGTTGTCGCTAGTTTCACCATTTAGCAAATCAATGCCGAATATATAAACAATAACCTTTACCACCGAAAACACCCCGGCCTTGACCACGGCAACAGCGTGGAGAAGAGCAGATACCGGTGTGGGCGCAACCATTGCGGCGGGTAACCAGCGATGAAATGGCATTAGGGCGGCTTTACCGATGCCGAACATGTAAAGAAACAATAATACGCCAACTATTGCGCCTTCGGCTTTTCCCTCAAGGATGCCACCGGGGGTAAATTCAAGCGTTCCAGCAATGTTTAATGTCCATAGCATGCCCAAGAACAAAAACCCGATGGAGGTAGCCATAAGTATACCAAGATAAACCCGGCCACCGGCGCGGGCTTCGGGTTTGCCCGAATGGGTTACCAACGGATAGGTCGAAAGGGTCAGGACTTCATAGAATACGAACAGGGTTAACATGTTTCCGGCATAGGCAATGCCGATTGCACTAGATATTGCTATGGTGAAGCATAAATAAAATCTAGTTTGATTTTTTTCATTGTTGCCGCGCATATAGCCAATTGAATAAATGGAATTGATAATCCAAAGCCCGCTTGCGATTAGCGCAAATATTTGTCCCAGCGGTTCAACCGTAAAACGAATAGCAACACCCGGCACCACATCAAATGCGGTTAGGGTTGGGGTGCCACCTGACATTACCTCCGGGGTTAGGCCGCTTACAATCAGGAAAAGAATGCTTGATGTAACAAGCGTAACCGCTTCGCGTAGGTTGCGATTGCGTTCACCCAATAAAACAATTAATGCACCGCCAATTAGCGGCAACAGGATGGCGGCGACAATAGCTTGTTGTGCATCAAACATATTAGTAGCCCCCCATCAAATGCCTAGCCGCAGATCCGGCCATATTCATGGTGAAGGTGGCATTGGCCCCAAACCAAATGGATGCCAGGGCCAGCACCCATGTTGGGATTAGCATTGAAAGCGGAACCGCACTTGGTTTTGGTGCATTTTCAGGCGCGGGTTTTAAATAAGCAATTTCAACCACGCGCCAGACATAAATTATCGCCAATAGCGATGATAACAATATTAATGCCGCCAGCGGCCACATTTGGGCATCTAGGGCGGCACTTACCAATGCCCATTTACTGACGAAACCAACGGTTAAGGGCACACCAATAAGGCTAAGGCCACCAACTACAAATGCCGCCATAAGCAACGGCATTCGTCTGCCCATACCGGCCATGTCGCTAACGGTGGTTATGCCTGCGCCATATGCCATTGCGCCAACCGCCATAAACAGCGAACCCTTCATAAGTGCATGGTTGAATATATGAATTATGCCGCCAGTAAGGCCTGCTTCGGTTGCGATGGCAACGCCCAAAACCATATAGCCGATTTGGGCAATGGATGAATAAGCCAGCATGCGTTTAATATTTTGTTGCCAAATAGCAGCAAGGCTAGCAATAAACATTGCCGCCAATGCCATGACCAATAATACGGGTTGTATTGGGAATGTTTCAAACACATCAACTTTTCCAAACACGGTAAAGAAAATGCGAATAAGTACATAAAGCGAAACTTTGGTCGCGGTTGCGGCAAGAAATACCGTAACCACCGATGGGGCAAATGCATAAGCACCGGGAAGCCATGCATGCAGCGGGAACAGGGCAAGCTTTAATGAAATGCCAACCGTCAGGAACGCCAGCGCCACCATAACGGTTTTGGAATCGGCAACAGCTGGTAAAATGGTTGAAAGGTCAGCCATGTTTAGCGTACCTGTCATCATGTACATCATGCCAACGCCGATAATATAAAATGTTGCGCCGATTGTTCCCATAATTAGGTAATTAAATGCGCTTGTTAGCGCGCGCTTGTCCTTGCCCAACGAAATAAGAACGTATGATGAAAGCGAAGATATTTCCAAAAATACAAAAAGATTAAATGCATCGCCCGTAATTACGATACCTAAGAGCCCTGAAAGGCAAAGCATAAGCATGGCATAAAAAAGATAAATGCGCTCAGGCGGTATTTCTTTTTCGACACTTCTTTTGGCGTAAACAAGCGATAGCGCACCAATAATGGAAACAACAAGAATTACCAACCCGCCAACTTTATCAAGGGCATATTCAATACCCCACGGCGCATCCCAACCACCGATGCGGTAATAAAGAACCTGATTGGAAGCAGAAAGGTCATTAACAAGTTTTATGGCAATGCCAAAAACAGACCACGCAACAGCCATGGAAACAGCCCAAGCGGCGGTTGCATTTCTTAGCAATACGCAAACCGGAGACGCTATCAGCGGTATTATGACCAACAAAATTAAAAACATGTTTGATTGTTCAGCCATCAAGGTTTGCCCTCGCTGGCATCAAGGACATTGTCTTGTTCGTTTATTTCGCTTTCTTCAATTGTGCCATAGGCGCGGTTTATGCGAACAATAAGCGCAAGCGCAAGTGCGGTGGTGGCAACGCCAACAACAATAGCGGTAAGAATAAGAACATGGGGCAGGGGGTTTGAATACACTTCTATACTATCATCTAGTATTGGCGCGGTTCCACCTTTGACCTTGCCCATTGAAATGTAAAAAACAAACACCGCAACCTGAAAAATATTCAGACCAACAATTTTTTTAACAAGATTTCCTTGGGCTATGACGATGTAAAAACCAATCATCATTAACGCTATTGCGACCCAGTAATTTATCAATCCAGAAAATGTATCGGCCATCCTACACTTCCTCTTCTATATCTTCATCGCCGTCTAGCGTTTGCGCGGCAAAGGTATAAAAAATGCTCATCATTGCACCGGCAACGGTTATACCGACGCCAAGTTCAACTAATAAAATGCCAAGGTGCTGTCCGGCAATCGGGGTTGAGGCCAGATAGTTGTAATCAAGAAATTCGCCACCCAGCAGCATTGTCCAAACCCCGGTTCCAGCATAAAGCAACACACCCAAGGCAAGCATTGTTCGGGTTGCGCTGGCCGGCACTGTTCGTCTGGCATTGGCAATACCAAAAATAAGTCCGTAAAGAATAAATGCGGCGGCAAAAATTACACCGGCCTGAAATCCACCGCCCGGTCCAAAATCACCATGAAATTGAACATAAAGCGCAAATAGCAATATGGGCGGTATTAGCAATTTGGAAACTACGCGCAAAACTGATTTTTGGTGCATCATGCGATATCGCCCCCATCATTAACTGCACCAGTTTTTTTCCGCTTTTTTTTGCGTCTGCCAATAATGACAAGCACACCTATGGCTGCAGTAAACACCACCGCAGTTTCGCCAAGGGTGTCGTAGCCGCGATAGCTGGCTAAAACAGATGTCACAATATTGGGCACGCCAACCTCGAGACCTGATTTTTCAATATATCTGCTTGCAACATGGCTATGGATGGGCGCATTGGCATCGCCATAATGGGGCATATCAAGCGTGCCATAAACCAATATTCCGCCAGTAATTAAAACAAGCGCTAATGGTCCGTAGGCTATTTTTTTATGGACTTTCTCTTTTGATTTTGTAAGCGCAAGAGTTCCCAGCATTAATACGGTGGAAATACCAGCGCCAACCGCGGCTTCGGTAAACGCAACATCAACCGCATCCATAACCATATAAATAACCGCTGCAAAAAGAGAATAAATACCACTAAGCATGACCACCGCAAAAAGATCGCGTAGCCAAAGCATGGAAATAGCAGTAGCAGTCATGAAAAAAAGAAGAGAAATTATTATCAAGTCTTCGATGATTTTCTCTCCGTCTTTTTTGTGCCCGTCTTTTTTGTGCCCGTCTTTTTTGTGTGTGTGTTTAGCAATGGCTTAACCCCGGCATGTATGGTTGCCCGGGCCAGCGCATAGCATGTTGTTGGTGAAGTAAAGAAAATGAATGCCAAAATAAGAAAAAGCTTTATCGCCACGATAATGCTTGGTGCGTGAAGCATTAGCCCAATTAAAATAAGTCCGATACCCATGGTATCAACCATGCCGGCACCATGCATGCGGGTAAACACATCTGGCAGACGAACCAGGCCAATTGTTCCGGTAATTGCGAAGAAAACCCCCGCAACAATAAGCGCCCAACTAGCAATTTCTATAAATGAGTTCACATCCATTAGATGTCACCGTCTTCATGATCGCCAACCGGATAGCCAAGACCTTGAAATTGGACAAACTTGGTAACCGCAACGGTACCAATAAAATTAATTAGCGCATACAGCAGCGCGATATCTAAAAATTCGGGGCGTTCGCTCAAAAACCCATAAACGGAAATAAGAACAACCGTTAACGTTCCAGCGGTATTTACCGCAAGTATGCGATCAAACACGGTTGGCCCGGCAAATGCACGAAACATTGCAAGTGCCATGGCGACTAAAACTCCAAGCGCTGCTGCGGCGAACATCATTTGGAATTTTCCTCTTCAAATTCACCGGGCTCGTTATGAAACGTGGCACAGCGATTGTTCATTTCGCCGCTTTCAACACCTTCGCGCGACACCTTGGTAAGGGCGTGGACCTCGAAAGTATTTCCGGTCTCAGCCGAAATGGTAACGGTTCCGGGCGTAAGGGTTATGGAATTGGCATAAATAACTTGATCAAGTTCGCTTTTTTGCGAAGCGGGGGTTTTAAATACGCTTGGGCTTAGTGGCTCACCAAAACCAAGTATGGTTTTAGCCACATCCCAATTGGCTATTGCAATTTCTTTGAGAAGCCACGGCCAATACATAAACACCCTTGGTGCGTGATGAATTGGATGACCTTCGTGATCAATCACATCCATGCGGTGGGCAATAAATACGGTTAGAACAACGGAAAAAACTCCAAACCCCAATAACAAGGGTTCGAAAAATCCAGACAACGCCATCCATAAAATAGCCATAACAAGACCTAGGGAAATCGCGTGCAGCAAAAAATGTATCTCCGATAAAATTCAGAATAAATATCTGAAATTATGCCCCAAAAAGCCTTTGTTTCAGGCCGTTTGACGACAATAGGTACCCAGCACCAAAGTGACAAGAAAGATTATATCCTTGCCGGGGTCGGCAAATAATTATTATCAAGCCATTGAATTATAACGCTTTTTTCGATTAGCAAAAATATAGTGGTAAATGCCACTTTTTGCCTTGATGGCGGGTTATTATCGCCAGCGATGAAGGGATTCGGTTTCAGGTTTGCATTGGTTTTTGCCACAGTATTTGTGGCACTTTTTATGCTGGTTTGGCCGTACCCGCCCATTGCCTTGCAGGCCAAGGCCGCCACCCTTGAAGCACATCAGCAAATTGAATTTTCAACAGCTTGTGTTGAGATAATTTCTTCTGGAAAAATTCATAATTTTGATGCTGAGCTTGCCGTTAATCCGGCCCAGCATTCCCAAGGTCTTATGTTTCGCAAGACCATAGAACCAAATTACGCAATGGTTTTTGATTTTGGCCACCTTCGTGATGGGTCTATGTGGATGAAAAATACTTTTGTTTCGCTGGACATGCTGTTTGCAGATGAAACCAATAGAATTATCTTCATCAAGGAAAATACAACCCCGTTATCGGAAGATGTAATCACACCACCCCAGCAAATTCGTTACGTTTTAGAGGTGGCCGCAGGCACCGTGCAAAGGCTAGGAATTGAAATTGGGGACAGCTTTATTCTGTGCGACGATGGCCAATGAAAAATAGTTAATAATAACAATATGTTAGATGGGGTTTCTTCGTGACCTGTATTCAGCCGTATTCTGCCTCACCCCATCTTACCGACGCACATCAAAGTATATTGCTGAAAACTATCGTTTTATTTAAGTTGTTTACCTGATATCAGATTGATTACCCGCGCCTTTATGTTTTCAAATGTTACACTGAGGCGTTTTTTTGCCGTTTCAGATAGCAGGCCAGT
>DAOWFB010000083.1 GCA_030638205.1 Thalassospiraceae bacterium | reverse complement strand
CAAAATTGACGAAAAGGCCGGGGTAAAAAGAAATAAATAGAAGGAACGGTTCAATATGGAACCTAATGAATACAAGCCTAAAACCGGGCTTGATAAAGATCTCAAAAAAATATCCCACGTAGAATCAGCAGTCCTAACCCAGGGTCAAAGTATGGCCCGTATCGGTTTAGGGCTTTTATTTTTGATCGGTGTCTGGATTTTTGCTTCCATGCAAACCGGTACCATCGGGGTTTCGCCGTTTGTTATTGCCGCTGCCGTTATTGGTGGCTATATGGCGCTTAACATTGGGGCCAACGATGTTGCCAACAACGTCGGCCCGGCGGTTGGATCAAAAGCACTAACGCTTTTTGGCGCAATTATTATTGCCGCAATTTTTGAAAGCGGCGGTGCAATACTCGCCGGTGGTGATGTTATCTCGACCATTAAAAAAGGCATCATCGACCCCAGCTACATGCCCGATACCCAAACATTTATGACCGCAATGATGGCCGCACTGTTGGCAGCGGCACTGTGGCTTAACCTTGCAACATATGTTGGCGCGCCAGTTTCAACCACCCACTCCATCGTTGGTGGGGTTATGGGTGCGGGCATTGCCGCTACTGGTTTTAACGCCGTTAATTGGGTGACAATGTCTAAAATTGCCGCAAGCTGGGTTATATCGCCATTAATGGGCGGATTAATCGCAGCCGGTTTTTTGTTGTTGCTAAAAATTACCGTCCTTAACCAAGAAGACAAAATTGCCGCAGCCAGACGATGGGTTCCCATTGTGGTTGCCGTCATGGCCGCTGTCTTCACCATTTATTTGATGAACAAGGGCATAAAGAAACTTTATAAAGCAAGCTGGGCAGAAATGTTTGCAGCCGGTGGCGTAATGCTTGTTGCAACATGGGCATTGGTACGAGCACGCATTATCAAGCGTTCGGCCAACATGGAAAACCGCAAAAAATCGGTAAACAAATTATTTGTTATTCCGCTTATTTTTTCTGCGGCGTTGCTTTCATTTGCCCACGGCGCCAATGACGTTGCCAATGCGGTTGGGCCGTTAGCGGCCATTGTGGCCGCCGCCGATACCGGTGAAATTGTAACCACGGCGGGCATACCGCTTTGGGTAATGCTGGTTGGTGCATTGGGCATTTCAATGGGGTTAATGTTGTTTGGCCCTAAACTTATTCGCACGGTTGGCTCTGAAATTACCAAGCTAAACCCGGTCAGGGCATTTTGCGTGGCATTGGCGGCGGCTATTACGGTAATTATTGCATCTGCCCTTGGCCTGCCGGTTAGCTCCACCCACATTGCGGTTGGCGGTGTATTTGGGGTTGGGTTCTTGCGTGAATATCTAGCAAAGCGGGCCAGTGAGAAGCTGGGTGAAAAATCTGCTGCTAGGCCATCACCCATGGCTGCAGCTGAATCTGGCATTGAGGCAGGAGCTAAAACCGTTGCCGACATAACACCCGAACTAGCCCATGAACTGGATGGGCTGGATAAAAAATCATTAAAGAAAAAAATTAAAAAATCCAAAAAACGCAAACTGGTTCGTCGCAACCATGCATGGACCATTGCCGCGGCATGGATAATTACCGTGCCCATAGCGGCGTTACTTGCCGCCGCGCTTTTCCATTTACTAATGGGATTGGGCTTAAGCGCATAAACCAAATACTGCCCGCATAAATAAAAACCCCGGAATTTCTTCCGGGGTTTTTTGTTTTTGTTACTTTGCGTTTTTGACCCGCTCGATGCCTTGATTAATTAAATCAAATGCAACTTCTGGGCTTTTCCAATCTTTGACTTCAACCCATTTGCCTTTTTCCAGATCTTTATAGTGACTGAAAAAATGCGCAATTTGTTCAAGCAATATTGGGCGCACATCTTTGTATGATTTTACGTCTTCGTAATATGGGTGCAAGCGGTCAACCGGAACGCACAAAACTTTTTCGTCAATTCCACTTTCGTCTTCCATTAGCAAAACGCCGATGGGACGCGATGGAATAACCACACCCGGGGTCAGAATGTGCTGGCCCAAAACAGCGGCATCAACCGGGTCGCCATCATCTGAAAGGGTGTGGGGGATAAAGCCATAATTACATGGGTAATGCATGGCGGTGTGCAAAAAGCGATCTACGAACATGGCACCGGATGCCTTGTCCAGTTCGTATTTTACCGGGCTGCCGCCCATGGGAACTTCGATTATTACGTTTACTTCGTTTGGAACGTTGTCACCGATGGAGATTTTGCTGATATCCATTTTATAAGCCTATTTAAATCTTGGGGTTAGGCCGGGGGAGGCCGTAAAAATGGCAGTATATGCCATGGAAGAAGCCCCCCGTCCACCCACTAATAATGGCTATTTCTAAGGGATTATCTATTAATCTTTGGGCCCATTGAGCGCCAGCCACCAAATAAGCGCCAGTGGAATTATACCGATTAATGCAGTGCCAATGAAAAACGGTGCATAATCAACCGCCTCAACCACCATGCCGGAATAGCCTGCAATTATTTTAGGCAGCAAAAGCATCATAGAGCTAAACAGCGCGTACTGGGTCGCGGTAAACGAACTTGAAGTCAGGCTGGATAAATAGGCAATAAACGCTGCCATAGCGATGCCAGCCGATATGTTATCGGCTGATATTACGGCCATCAGCATATAAACATCGGCCCCCATGCCGGCCATAACCGCAAACAAAATATTGGTAGCTGCTGATAAAATCCCGCCTAGAAACAGGGTCTTCATTACCCCGTAGCGCACCGTGAAAAGCCCGCCTAAAAAACCGCCGGCAATGGTCATCAGCAAACCAAAGAATTTTGAGATGCGCCCGATTTCTTGTTTTTCAAACCCCAGATCCACATAAAACACATTGGCCATGATGCCCATGACAATATCGGAAATACGGTACGTTGCGACCAATGCCAATATTACAAACGCAATCCGACCATAGCGCTGAAAGAAATCAGCAAAGGGGGCAATATAAGTAGCCCGAACCATTTCTCCCGATACAATTTTGCTTTTAACCATAATCGTAGCACTAACGTAGGCCGCAAAAAGTGCAATAAATAAACGCAAAGTCTCAACCAAAAAACCGGCTAATTGTTTTATCGTGCCGCTATCAATCAAGGTGCCCTTGACCAATTTTGTCATATCGGCACTAAACATAAACACGGCAACAAATGTGCAAGCCGCAACAACAAAAAGCCCGACAAAACGAACGTAATCACCAATGGTTTGTAAATGTTCGCTGGATGATTTGCTTTCCGGTTCGCTAATAAAAAATGTAGTAGCCACACCAATTAACATAACGCCTGCCATGGCAAGATAGGTTGTTTGCCACGCGCCATAATCATAACCATCAATAACGTCGAGCATGCCCGCCATTTCAAGGGCGCCAGCACCAGCCACCACCATGCCAATGCGATAACCTGCAACGTAGGTGGCGCTCATTAATCCTTGTAATTCTTTGGTGGCGGCCTCAATGCGGTAAGCATCAATTACAATATCTTGGGTGGCAGATGAAAAGCCTAACATCACCGCGCCCACGGCCACCGCGCCTAGCCCAATGACCGGGTCGTTAAATGCCATCACGCACATGGATGTCATTATTAAAATTTGAGAAAACAAAAGCCACGAACGCCTGCGACCCAGCAGGTTTGATAAAATTGGCAACGGCAATTTATCCACCAATGGTGCCCAGATAAATTTAAACCCATAACCAAGTGCCGCCCAGCTAAAAAACCCAATGGTTGACCTGGCCACATCTGCTTCGCGTAGCCATACCGAAAGGCTAGAAAAAATAAGCAATATGTGAACGCCTGCGGAAAAACCTAAAAACAACATGGCGATTACGCGCGGGTGCATAAAGGCACGGACAGCCTCGCCCCAGCTGCGGGTTTGTTCGCCTGTGTCTAAAAATGTGTTCATGCCAATCCTTTTAAATATCTATCCCTTAAAAGATTGCATCAGGGGCGGTTTCATTTGGGTTAATAATCATCATTATTACGTCCAACCCGGCCCCGGCTTTTTTTAACCATGCCTTCACGTTTTTTGCTCTCCAACCGCTTTGCCTTTTGGGTTTTGCTGGGTCGGGTT
>DAOWFB010000140.1 GCA_030638205.1 Thalassospiraceae bacterium | reverse complement strand
GAAAATTCCCCCATTAATTCAGCCCAGAGCAATCTGGCGGCGCGAAGTTTTGCAACCTCCATAAAAAAGTTCATGCCAATGGCAAAGAAAAATGAAAGCCGTGGCGCAAAATCATCAACATCAAGGCCGGATTTTATGGCTGCGCGCACATATTCCAACCCATCGGCCAAGGTATAGGCAAGCTCTTGCACTTGGGTCGCACCTGCTTCTTGCATGTGGTATCCGGAAATGGAAATAGAATTATATTTCGGCATATGGTTTGAGGTATGGGCAATAATGTCTGAAACAATTCGCATGGATGGTTCTGGTGGGTAAATGTAAGTATTGCGCACCATGAATTCTTTTAAAATATCGTTTTGGATGGTTCCGGTTAGCTCGCTTTGCGCCACGCCTTGTTCTTCGGCGGCTACAATATAGGCGGCCAGCACGGGCAGAACCGCGCCGTTCATGGTCATTGAAACGCTCATCTCACCCAATGGGATGCCATCAAACAAAATTTTCATGTCTTCGACGCTGTCTATGGCGACGCCTGCTTTCCCTACATCACCCGTAACCCGTTCGTGGTCTGAATCGTAGCCGCGGTGGGTGGCAAGATCGAAGGCAACCGACAAACCTTTTTGTCCGGCTTTCAAATTATCCAAGTAAAATTTATTAGACTCAGCAGCGGTAGAAAATCCGGCGTACTGACGAATAGTCCACGGCCTGTTTGCATACATGGTCGCCCTTGGGCCGCGAACAAATGGTTCCAAACCCGGTAAGGTGTTTACAAATTCTAGCCCTGCTAAATCGGCTGCACTGTAAACCGGTTTGACATCAATTCCTTCGGGTGTGTGCCAAACAAGGTCATCCACATTGCGGTTTTTTAATTCGGCATTTGCCGTCAGTTGCCAATCATCAATGCTGCTGCCGTTAGGCGATTGTTTTTTTATCATTTGCTGAGAATCCATCCACAGGTGCGACTAGGGCCTTGTTTTATCCCAAGGAGCCTAATGCCGCTGAGGAGAATCCAAGTATAGCCAAGGCTTAGGGCCTGCGCGAAAGCTTTTTAATAGCTATCTGGCCTGTGGATTTTTTGCCCAAATATAAGTTTTTTCCACCGAAAATCAGCCAGTTATCCACAACATGTAGTGTTAGGTATGGTTGACCATGGCTAAATATTGTATAAAACGGTGTCAGCGGATCACCAAGGCCATATGTACATAAAAGACGCATTTAAAGACGCATTAAATAGAGCATAAAACAGGGGAACAACATGCCTGAAACGCCTGCAACACCACCACCAGAATGGACACCTGATCGCATTAAAACCCTTATCGCACTGTGGGATGAAGGTCACCCCACCAGCGAAATAGGCCGTCGTTTGGGCGTTACCAAGAACTCGGTTGTGGGCAAGGTACATCGTTTGGGTTTGAAAAAACGCCAATCCCCAATTCGCCAGGCATCCACCGCGCCCCGGCCAAAACAGGTTAAGACCGTAAAATCTAAAACAGTTGTTAAGCCACCGGCATCGTCGGTAAAAATGGAAGAGCTAACATCATCAATGTGCTGCTGGCCCGAAGGCGAGCCGGGAACCGATAATCTGCATTTTTGTGGACAACAAGTGGTTGATGACAAGCCATATTGCGACGCACATTGCGCCCGTGCCTATGTAAAGGTTTCCAAAGATCGCAAGAAAAGAAGCAGTGCCGCTTAAAACGACAACTCAGCTTTCTTAGCCTTCAAAATCCAACACACCGTCTTTAATTAAGGTGCTGACAATATCATTTAGGTTGTTTACCGCATCGGTAAGGTCATCATCAGGAACGCCATCATGGAATTTAAATTCCATGTCTTCTTTATACATGGTTTGTGTGCGATCGCTCATATTTTGGAAAAACCATTCGAGCAACTGTGTATCGTTTTCTGAGCTTTTTAAGAACTTTAAAATATCGTCTTCTTCGGCGGTCATTATTAGTTTTTGTAATCCCGGTGGATTTGCCAGTCTTAGTTTTTCCGATAATGCTTTTGCTAATTGCTTGGGGTTAACCGTTGGCAGCGCACCGGGCATTAATGCCTTTACCGCCTCCATCAAAAATTTTTTCATTTGTGACTGGTCAAGCGTTATAACCGTGTCGTCAAGGGTCACGGAAAAAACATCTTTTTTAGTCTGATTTACGGCTATTTTCATTAGAAATTACCATCGCCCCAAAGCAACCATGCGTCCATATCCTAGGCTGGCATACGCCAGCCGAGTTGACAAGAGTTGCTGGTATTATAGCTATTTAAGGCGCTGAATTATCTCTTGCAGGGTTTTATCGGCGTCATTGTTATCAACCTGACAGGTGCCGGCATTGGCATGCCCACCACCGCCATATTCAAGCAAGATTGAGCCAATATTGGCCTTGCAGGTGCGGCTGATAATGGATTTGCCAACCGCAAAGATGGTTTTTTCGCCATCTGGCGAATTGGTAATTTGCACCGAAACATTGCACGATGGGAACACCGCATAAACGGTAAAGCGGTTGCCTGCAAAAATTGCGTCAACGCCGCGCATATCAATAACCACGGTCTTGATATAAACCTTGGCGTGTTCGCGAATTTGCATTTCCGCTTTTTCTTCGTGCTCCATATAAAGAAGCGTGCGTTCTTGCACATCGGGAATAGTAAGTATTTCTTCTACCGGGTGATGACGGACATAAACCATCATATCTTTCATTAATTGTTCGTGGCTTATTTCAAAATGTTCAAACCGTGAAAGACCGGTACGTGGATCAAGAATAAAGTTTAGAAGCGTCCATGGGTTCGGCGCAAGGATGTCTTCTTCGTTGTAATCTGCTGAATCAGCCTTATCAACGGCTGTCATTAGGGCACCATCAATGGATGGGAACTTTTCTTTACCGCCAAAATAATTGTAAACCACGCGTGCGGCCGATGGCGCATCGGGGTCAATAATATGATTTTCTTTTGGCCCTACACGCTCTGATTCTGAAACGTGGTGGTCAAAGCAAAGGTGTACCCCATCAACATATGGCAGGTTGGTGGTTATATCGTTTTCGGTGATATTAACCAGCCCCGCCTGCATGGCGCGGGGTTCTGCAAAAACAACCTCACTTACTATACCAAGCTCGATCAACAATCCCCCGGCTACGACGCCGTCAAAATCTGCTCGGGTTACAAGACGATATTTCTTGTCAGACATAATTTTTTCTCTGTGCCTCAATTTAAGTTCTTATTTAAGTTCTTGTTTAAGTTCTCGTTTAAGTTCTGGCATAAACGCCACGTTGCCCTTTAACCGGTTCAAATTTATCAGTAACACCCAAAACGGTTTCTGCCCCCCCAAGGAACAGTTTGCCATCTGCAGGCATTAATGAGGCAATTTGCTCAAGAACCTTGCCCTTGGTTTCTGCGTCGAAATAAATCAATACGTTTCTACAGAATACAATATCAAAACCGCCAAGCGGGGCCAGCTTCTCAAGCAAATTATAGTATTTATATTTTACCATATTCTTGATTTCCGGTTTTATTTCCCAGGCTTCATCTTTTTTATCAAAATATTTGAGCAACAGCTGGATAGGCATCCCGCGTTGTACCTCAAACTGTGAATAGTGGCCGCCTGCGGCTTTTTTAAGTATATCATGCGAAATATCGGTGCCCAAAATATCTAGGTTCCAACCAGCAAGCCGAACACCCAGTTCTTTCAGAACAATGGCAATGGAGTATGGTTCCTGACCGCTGGAAGCTGCCGCACACCATATTTTCAAATGTTTTTTATCGGCACGGCTTTCAAGGATTGGCGGCAAAACTTCATCACGCAATAAATCGAACGGCTTGTTATCGCGAAAAAAGAATGACTCGTTAGTGGTCATTGCTTCGACCACCTCAATAATAAGAGGCTCTTCCTTGCGGGTTCTAAGCGCACCAATAAGGTCATCAAGGCCGTTATGGCCGTGTTTGCGTGCAACCGGCATAAGCCTGCTTTCCAGCAAATATGCTTTGTCAGGCGTCAGCGCCAACCCTGATCGGGATTTAATTAGCGTGCTGATAAAATTAAAATCTTCAGGGTTCACTTCAAGTGTCTCCGGGAAATGTATTTTTTTAGATAAGGCCAACTTGTTGGAATTTGGCCTGAATAATGTCTGAATCAAATGGCTTCATGATGTATTCATTTGCCCCTGCCGACATGGCTTCTTGGATGTGGTCCAAATCGTTTTCTGTTGTGCAGAAAATAACAACTGGAGCATCACCACCCGGATGTTTCCTAAGTGCGCGTAAAAACTCAATTCCATTCATTACCGGCATGTTCCAGTCAAGCAAAACCGCATCAGGCATTTTTGCTTTGCAGGCATCAAGGGCAATTTGGCCATCGGCGGCCTCGATGGTGCCAAAGCCTAATTCATCAAGAATTTTTTTGGCGACCATACGAATGACTTTGCTGTCATCAACGATTAGGCAAGTTTTCATATTATTTGTCTTCTATCCTAGGGGTGGGGCTGTATCTAAGCCTTGATGTAGCTACCGAAAGACATTTATTCTAGTTATTATTTTTAATAAAAAAACAATATACAGCGCCCATTTACTAATAGAGGCAAAAGTGCGCTTAAGTTCAAGTCTAAAATTCAATCATTAGTATATAATTCGTTCTTATGCACCAATTCTTTTATGTCTGACGGTTTATGGCCCGATTCTCGCAATGATTTTAGCGTCATGGACTTTTCTCGCTTGGACATTCGCGAACCGTCTTCATTTTTTATCATATTGTGGTGTGCATAGACCGGCGTATCCAGACTTAACAAGGCCTGAAGCAGGCGATGGAGATGGGTGGCGGCAAACAGATCTTTGCCCCGGCTCACCAGCGTAACGCCCTGAAGGTGGTCATCCAGTGTAACCGCTAGATGATAGCTGGTGGGCACATCCTTTCGGGCCAGCACCACGTCGCCGAATATTTCCGGCTGGGCGGTTATTTCCCCTTTATTTTTATCTATCCATGTAAGGGTGGGCCATGTAAGAGCGGGCCATGTAAGTGCGGGCCATTTAAGGGGCGACATTTCCCCAACCACCGCCATAGCTTTTTTCATATTAAGACGCAGCGCATATGGAGCGTTTTCAGATTCTTTATTTTTAACCTCATGCGCGTCCATGTTAAGGCAAGTTCCGGGATAGGGCGGCCCATCGGGGCCTTGGTTTAACAAATGCGGTGCGGTTCGAGATTGTTCAATTTCGGCCATTATTTCTTTTCTGGTGCAAAAGCACGGATATAACAGACCCATTTCATCAAGGGTTGCCAGCGCGCCCGCATAATCATCCATGTGTTCAGACTGGCGCCTGACGGGGCTCTCCCAGCTAAGGCCCAGCCATTCAAGGTCTTCATAGATTGCTTCTTCAAATTCCGGCTTTGCCCGGCCTACGTCGATATCTTCCATGCGCAGCAAAAACCGCCCGCCCCGTTCCATGGCCATATCAAATGCCTCAATCGCGGCCAAGGCATGGCCCAGATGCAGGTGCCCGGTGGGGCTGGGGGCAAAACGGGTGATTACCGGGGTACTCATAATATGGAATTGGCCCTTAATTCATGGGATAGGTAAATATTTGGCAACAAATACCACATATAGTAACCTACAGACACTGCTTAACGCCATGACTTGGTTAATAAAGTAACGTGGAGTTTTAAATGCTTAATCTCCAGACTTTGGTTCTTAACGCCGACTTTCGTCCGCTTTCATACCACCCGCTTTCGCTGTGGTCATGGCGCGACGCGGTAAGTGCGCTTTTGCTTGATCGGGTAAATCTGGTCGAAAACTATGATGTTAAGGTGCATTCCCCATCCATAGAGCTTGAGGTTCCGTCCGTGGTGGCGCTTAAACGCTACGTTCGCTTTAACGGACGCCCGGCTTTCACCCGCTATAATATATACCTGCGCGATGGTTTCTCCTGCCAGTATTGCGGTGATGGCTTTCCCACCAATGAGCTAACCTTTGACCATGTTCAGCCTAAAAGCAGGGGCGGGCGCACCGAATGGGAAAATGTGGTTTCAGCCTGTGCGCCGTGCAATATCAAAAAGGCCAACCGCACCCCGTTTGAGGCCCACATGCCGCTTATTCAGCCCCCGGGGGAGCCATCCATCGGGCTGCTTAACCGGGTCGCCAAATCGCTTAATGGTGGCAATGTCCATCATACATGGGTGGATTACGTCTATTGGGATAGCGAATTGCAGAGCTGAAATGCTTGTTTTTGGCTGTTTTTATTATCTTATGGTCTATTTGTTGTTATATGAGCGAAAAGCCTTGCGTGTGCGTCCGATTTCCTTATATTCCGCCTCTCTAAAAGCATTTCCGGGAACGTTTGTTTTGGGCTTTTTAGCTCTTATCAACGCCCCTCGTTAGTAGCGAGGATCAAGGCATACCGGGACAACAATTAACCATCTTTAAAAGGTGATGAAAACATGTCGAAGCGTATTCGCTCAAAATACAAGATTAACCGCCGTCTTGGCTGTAATCTTTGGGGTCGCCCCAAAAGCCCGTTTAACACCCGTGACTATGCCCCCGGGCAACATGGTCGCAGCCGTCGTAACAAGCCAACCGATTACGGTACCCAGCTTATGGCCAAGCAAAAGCTAAAGGGCTATTACGGCAACATTTCGGAAAAACAGTTCCGCAAATATTATTCAGATGCCGCACGCCGTCCCGGTGATGCCTCGGAAAACCTTATTGGTATTCTTGAGCGCCGTCTCGATGCGGTTGTCTACCGTATGAAATTCGTGCCAACCGTGTTTTCATCCCGTCAGGTTGTTAACCACGGCCACGTTACGGTTAACGGCAAAACCGTCAACATTCCGTCTTACATGGTTAAGGAAGGCGACATTGTT
>DAOWFB010000090.1 GCA_030638205.1 Thalassospiraceae bacterium | reverse complement strand
GGTAATGGATACAGCACCCATGCATCTTGATGAAATAATTTCTGAAATGAAAAAAGCCCATGATAGGGGCCATGATGTAGCCCGGGTTCATTCGGGCGACCCATCCATTTATGGGGCCATTGGCGAACAGATGCGCCGCCTTGATGAATTGGGCATAAATTACGACATAACCCCCGGTGTTCCGGCGTTTTGTGCCGCTGCGGCATTGCTGGGCAAAGAGCTAACGCTGCCCGATATTTCGCAATCGGTGGTGCTGACCCGCACATCGGTTCGCGCCAGTGCCATGCCCGAAGGTGAAACTTTGGACGCGTTTGCCAAAACCGGGGCGACGCTGTGCGTTCATCTATCGGTTAATAATCTTAAAAATGTTGTCGATGAAATATCGCCGCATTATGGAGCCACATGCCCGGTTGCGGTTGTTTACCGCGCCAGTTGGCCCGATGAAAAAGTAATAACCGGAACCCTTGGTGATATTAGGGGCAAAGTTAAAAAAGAAGGCATAACCAGAACCGCGCTCATATTGGCTGGCCCGGCATTGGGATCTGTGGATTTTACGGATTCAAAACTGTATGACCAAACCCACACCCATGTGTTGCGTCCGGCCAAAGAGAATTAAAACTGGTTAATTGATTTTTCAATCCATTTAATAGCGTCGTCAATGTTTGATACTATATCGCCATCCGGTGGTGGCGGGCGGCGAATTAAAATTATTCTGGCACCAATGCTTGTGGCGGCTTCGATTTTTGCAAATGTCGCCGCCCCGCCCGATGCCTTGGTCACCAGCGCGTCAATATCGTGGTCGCGCATAAGTTTTTTTTCGTCTGCTAATTCAAATGGTGGGCGAGCATAAATAATTTCAAAATCATTTAAACCGGGCTGGATTCTAAGTTTTTCAATCATGCGAACAACAAAATGAACTTTTGGGGTACCCTCAAAGGCGCTTAGTTCATTTACCCCGATGGTAAGAAAAACTTTTCTTGCGGTTCGGGCAACTATGTTTGCGGCCTCAGCCATATCGGGAACAAAAAGCGCGTCACAATTTTCCGGCAACTGCCAGCTTGGCCGTTGTAATAAAACCCTTGGCACCCCGATTTTGTTTGCGGCAACGGCTGCGTTATTGCTGATTTGTTCGGCAAACGGATGGGTCGCATCAATAACCAGATTTATGTTTTCACTTTTAAGATAGCTGGCCAAGCCTTCTTCGCCGCCAAACCCGCCAACGCGAACCTCGCCCGCTATTGGGGCTGCGTTTTTTGTTCGCCCGGCAAGGGACGAAATTATTTGGGCGTTATCACCAAAGCGTTCATCAAGCGCGCTTGCCAGCTGCCGGCTTTCAGTGGTGCCGCCCAGTATTAGTATTTTTGTTTTCATGGGCTACTGCTCATTTTATTTCTGGCCATTTCTGGCAATTGCTGGCAATTGCTGGCCCCAATGCGTTTGCCGTTACGGTTAAAAATCCAAACATCTATTTCCGTGCCGCCGGAAAGGGTGGCCATGGCAACCTCGCGGGCGCGCTTTGCAATTAGGTTTGAAAGTTCCGCTGCGTTGTTTTTTGAAATTTCTAAAACCTCGGCCGCACTATGGGCTTTTTTGGCAGAAATTATTTGTTCGCCTGAGCCGCCGCATTTTTCAAGTGCCAATGCCAATGCATTTATATCAACGCTGGAGCGTGATGAATGTAAATCCATTTCCCCCTGGGATAGTTTTGTAATTTTACCAAACCCACCGGCAATGGTTAGGCGAGGCACAGATTTGCCAGATTTGCTGCTAAGATATTTAAGCATGCCACCTGCAAAATCACCCATATCAATCATGGCCTGTTCGGGCAGTTCAAGCATTTCAGCCGCAGCTTTTTCAGATGTTCGCCCGGTTGCAGCGAGAAGGTGCGTTAGCCCAAGCTCGCCAGCCACGTCTATTCCTGAACGAATTGCGTGTATCCACGATGCACATGAATAGGGGATTACAATTCCACTGGTTCCTAAAATTGAAATTCCACCAACAATTCCAAGGCGCTGGTTCATGGTTTTTTTTGCGGCTTCAATCCCGCCGGGAACGGATATGGTGACAATTACGTCTGGTATTTTTTGTTCATTATCAAAGCCCGGTTCCAATCCCAATCCCAACCCAAGTGCGGCTGACATTATGGCGTCCGTTATCATGGCCCGGGGCCCGGGGTTTATGGCTGGCTCGCCCACGGCCAACGGCAATCCGGGCAAGGTTACGGTTCCAACGCCATCGCCGGCATAAAAACGTATGCCGCTTTTATTTGGGCCGCGCTCAACCCGGGCTATTATTTCTAAACCGTGGGTTACGTCGGGGTCATCGCCAGCATCTTTTATTATGCCAGCCTGGGCGTAGCCTTGACCCAGTTCAAATGTTGCTAAATCAAATACCGGGGTTTGCCCACCTGGCAGGCGCACGCCCGCAATATCTGGGAAAACCCCAGTTTCCAGCGCACTATACGCGGCCCCGGCAGCCGCCGCCGCGCAGGCTCCGGTGGTCCAGCCCCGCTTTAATTCACCCTTGGGTTTCGCTATATTTATTGTGGCGTTCATGGCTTAAATCTAGTGCAAGTTAACAATTAAGACCAGTTGGCAACATCCGTTCGCACCTCTGCTAGCATTGTCTTGCCCCCAAGGATAGAGGGCTATATTGTCGCATTCCATACGCACCCAATCATTTTAAAAAGGCAAAATGTCCATGTCCCGCCGTCTATTTTTCGCAATTATTGTAACAATTGGCGCTGTCGCCATAGTAGCTATAACGCTGGGTCGCGATTTTATGTCTGCAGATAATTCCCAGCAAACAGCAACCCAAACAGCAACCCAAGTCAAAGTAAACATTGGCGGGCCCTTTCAATTGATTGGTGGTACCGGAAAAGCAGTTAGCGATATGGATTTTCGCGGCAAATATATGGTCTTGTATTTTGGCTATACGTTCTGTCCCGATGTTTGCCCAACGTCATTGGGGGAAATAGCAGATACCCTTGATTTGCTTAGCCCGGATGAAGCTGACCGTATTGTTCCCATATTTATTAGCATTGACCCTGAACGCGACACCCCAGAGATTGTGGGTGAATATGTTACGCATTTTCATGACCGCATGGTTGGGCTTACTGGTTCAGTAGACGCGGTAAAATCAGTAGCCAAGTCCTATAAAGCATATTTTTCCAAGGGTGAGATTGACGCCGATGGCGATTACCCAGTTGATCATACCTCATATACATATGTGGTTGGCCCGGATGGGCAATTTGTAACAGCCTATCGCCACGCCACCCCTGCTGCAGATATGGCGAAAAGTTTAAAAAATATATTTTTAGAGGAATAAAATAAGTGACCGATGCAAAAAATGGTCAAAAGGGAATAATAATAGCCGCTACTTCATCCGGTAGCGGCAAAACCGTTCTGACATTGGGGTTGCTTGCCCACCTTTCACGCGAAGGCGTTAACGTTGCGCCACTTAAAGTTGGGCCAGATTATATTGATCCATCATTTCATGCCCATGCAGTAGGTCGCGCCGATGAAGGCAGCTTTAACATTGACCCTTGGGCCATGCGGCCAGAAACAATTTCCGCCGCCGCCAACTCTGCCTGCCAAGATGCAGAACTAATAATTTGCGAAGGTGTTATGGGCCTGTTTGATGGCGCAACACTTGATAGCGGTTCAACCGCCGATGTTGCCCAGTTAACCGGCTGGCCCATTATATTGGTTGTTGATGTTAGCAGGCAGGGCGCATCAGCTGCTGCGGTGGTAAATGGATTTAACAGTTTTCGCAAAAAAACAAAATTAGCAGGTGTTGTTTTTAACAAAGTTGGAAGCGAACGCCACGAGGCAGTATTGCGCTCAGCAATGAAGGAGACAATGCCTGAAATTCCGGTTTTGGGTATGATACCAAACGATAACAATCTTGAGCTGCACTCTCGCCACCTTGGCTTAATACAGGCTATAGAGCATTCCCAGCTTGATGCGTTTATGGTGCGTGCGGCGCGGGCTATTGATTATCATGTGGATGTTAAGGCCCTGCTTGATATTGCAAGCGTGTGGAACAATGATGAAGTTTCATCAGAAAATTTTGCTCCGCTGCGTCCATTGGGTCAAAAAATTGCAGTTGCCCGTGATGAGGCATTTACTTTTTCTTATCCGCTTGTCCTTGAAGGGTGGCGCACCCAAGGGGCTGAAATTGAATTTTTTTCACCGCTAGATGATGCCGCACCACCAGCCGATGCAGATGCTATATACTTACCTGGCGGCTACCCCGAACTTCATGTTTGGCGCCTTTCCAGTGCCGATAGGTTTATGCAGGGTCTGCGCGAAGCAGCCACGCGGGGGTCTATAATTTATGGTGAATGCGGTGGCTACATGGTTCTTGGTCGGGGCATGATTGACGCCGATGGCACCACCCATGCCATGGCCGGGCTTCTTCAGCTTGGGACATCATTTGAAAAGCGTAAGCTTAGCCTTGGCTATCGCCGTGCCACCCTTTGTGCCGAAACCCCGCTGGGCAAGGTTCGCGGTGTTTTGCGCGGACACGAATTTCATTATGCCACCATTACCAGCGAGGGGCCGGGCAATGCCTTGTTTGATGTTGAAAACGCAGATGGGACAAAACTGGGCAAAATCGGGCAGGTTTCCGGCAACGTATTTGGTTCGTTCATTCACCTTATTGACCGCGAAGCAAAATAGTTAGCAAGTTAATAAGTGAAATTGACAATAATTTCTTTACCGCCTTTGGGCTATTTTTGCACATGAATTTAAATAAAAAAGAAGACCAGCCGTTCTGGAAAACAAAAAATCTTGCCAATATGTCACCCAAGGAATGGGAATCCCTTTGCGATGGCTGCGGTAAATGTTGCCTTGAAAAATTGGAAGATGAAGTAACTGGAGAAATAAGTTACACCTCGGTTGCCTGTAGCTTGCTTGACCTTGAAACTTGTCGCTGTGCCAAATATGAAATGCGTCATCAGTACATGGATGACTGTATTCAGCTAGACCCTAAAAATATTTCTGAACTTAAATGGATGCCTTCAACTTGCGCCTATCGTTTGTTATCCGAAGGAAAAGATTTGCCCCAGTGGCATCCACTGATAACAAAAAATAAAAATTCAGCAATTGATGCTGGCATAACAATCAAAGGCCGTGCGGTTACAGCCAAGGATGCGAAAGATCTTGAAAAATATATTATCGATTGGGCAAAGTAGATTTTAACAATGAATGCAAAAAACCATACCGTTAAAATTGCCGGGCGTGAAATTGCATTAAAAATTCGCCGCCATCCCCGTGCCCGACACCTGATATTACGAATTGATGCTGCTGGCGAAGGCGCGGTTATAACCATGCCTACGCGGGCCACCATTCGTGAAGCATTGAAAATGGCAAATGATAAAGCCGGGTGGATTTTAGATGGTCTTAACAACCACCCCAAACGCATACCGTTTGTTCAGGGCAACCGAATTCCCTATCGTGGGCTGGAACATAAAATTCATCATAATCCGGCGACCATTGGCATTAGCGTTATTGATGGCGAGATATTGGTTGGAGGAAAGCCCGAACACCTGACCCGGCGATTAAAAGATTGGCTGAAAAAAAATGCCCGCAAAGAAATAACATCATTGGTAACGGAAAAAACGAACGTGATTAGTAAAAAGGCCGGGCGCATAACCTTGCGCGATACCCGTTCGCGTTGGGGTTCGTGCGGGCCAACCGGTAATCTTAATTTTAGTTGGCGTTTGATTATGGCGCCTGAATATGTGCTTGATTATCTTGTCGCCCATGAAGTTGCGCATTTAGCTCATCACAACCACAACAAAGATTTTTGGGAACTTACAAAAACGCTGGCCGTGGATATGGCGGCGGCACACAAGTGGTTAGAAGAAAAAGGCAAGACCCTTCATAGTTTTGGCTAGGTTTTGGTTAAGTTAAAGTTTGCGACCTAGTTTATGTAGCACGCCTTGTACCTCCATCCATGCATCACGAATTTTTTCATCACCCTTGTCATTAAAACAAACGTGGAAATAATATTGCAATGCTTCGGCCAGTTGTAATATTGGGCCGTCGGCACCTTCGCTGGCATCGGATTGACGAAACACCAGGCCATCCATTAATTCTGCAACTATGTCTTCAATTTCTGAATTGGCCGCGCCAATTTCAAAAACGTGCGCCAGTAAACTAAAACGCCGTGCGGCCCGGCTTAGAATTGAATGAAGCTCATTTATATTTAGAGATTTTTTTTGCTCTTCGGTCAGGCGTGCAATTTCGGCTACATTGGTTTCGCCGTCGCTTTCAAGTTTGGCACGAAGATCTTTTTCAAGCTCAATAAATTGACCTTCAACCTCGGCCAATTCTCTTGCTGCCCAATCTAACTCTTCTTTTACTTCCTGCAAAAGGTGGGTCATCTTTAATAAATCCCAATTTGGTAGTCGGCTAAAACAATAAATGAAATTAGATTGTATATATAGCTTGATGAATAGATTACCCTTAATGAATGCTAAAATGAAGGTCTGTATTATACT
This sequence comes from Thalassospiraceae bacterium, assembly GCA_030638205.1. GTDB lineage: Bacteria > Pseudomonadota > Alphaproteobacteria > Rhodospirillales > Magnetovibrionaceae > DAOVVL01. Next base: position 4,951 of record DAOWFB010000090.1, on the reverse strand, counting down.
ATGGAACTTAAATCACTAATTTTTGATGTGGATGGCACCTTGGCCGACACCGAAGATGCCCACAGGTTGGCGTTTAATGATGCTTTTGATCTTGCGGGCTTTAACTGGGTGTGGGATAGGGCTCTTTATAAGGAATTGTTGGCGGTAACTGGCGGCAAGCAACGCATAAGGTTTTTTCTTGAAAAAACAAATGATGCGGCCTTATCAAGACCCGACCTTGATACGCTTATTCCAGAACTGCACGCCAGCAAGACAGATTTTTTTATAAACCGTCTGAAAGGCGGGCAGGTACCGTTGCGCCCCGGTGTTGAAAAACTTATTCAGCAAGCTAGGGACCAAGGCATGGCCATATCCATTGCCACCACTACCACCCCCATAAATGTTGAAACGCTTATAAGGGTTAATTTAGGCGATGATGCGCTGGGTTGGTTCGAAGTAATTGGCGATGGCGGCAAGGTTCCGGTGTTAAAACCCGAACCCGATGTTTATGACTGGGTGCTAGAACAAATAGGGTTAGAACCGGGCGAGGCCTTAGCATTAGAAGATTCCCGAAACGGCTTAGTGGCGGCAATGGCCGCAAATATTCCGGTGCTTATCGTAACCAACGATTATACTCAGGGCCAAGATTTTGCGGGTGCGCTGGCCTGCCTTGAAACCTACGATGGCCTAAGTTTAAAAAAATTGAGAGCTTTGCACTCGGGTGCATAATGGCGATGAGCAAAAATGGTGCATCTGACACTATTTTTCAAAATTCGAATATTTTATTTATTCGAACTCCATGTGGATGAACACTTGCTGAGCATTACGCTTGGCCAGTTGCGAAAAATTATTCAGGCCAGCGAAGGCGGATTGATCGATGGAAATGGCATCTTCAATAGCACCGCCTTTGTTGATTACCTGACCTATCTTGTCGCGCAGATTCTTTAGATAATTAAGGGTTTGTGCCCGGGCCTTGTTCAGGAGCGCCGGGTCGCCGTGCCCCGGAACCACAATCTTGGGGGATAGGGCGGCCATGGAGTTAAAAGCATCAATCCAGGCGGCGCTGTCGGAATAGTCGCCGACGCTAAGAATTCGGTCCACGTAGGCGATGTCGCCACTGAACATGATATTCATTTCGGGCAACCAGACAAAAGCATCGCCCGGCGTATGGGCTCCAACGGAATGCCGTATTTGAATTCGGACGCCACCGATTTCCAAATCCAAGGCGTCTTCAAAGGTTTCTTCGGCATGGATCGGTTCGGTGCCAAGCAGGCCGTCCGCGCCAATAAAAAACTTAAGGCCATTTAGTTGATCGTTAACCCGTTCTTTCTGGTCGGCGACGGCATCGACCGATGCGATAATGCGCGCGCCACGGGCTTTGAAATAATCGTTGCCTAGCCAGCGGTGATCTTGTCCGCCGGTGTTGATGACAGCGATAATGGGTTTATCGGTTACGGTTTGAATTATTTTTTCCAGCATCGCCGCCCCCTTGGCGCTACCGCCGGGATCGACCATTACCACGCCGTCAGAGGTGACGATGGCTCCGAATGTGGCGTTGTTTCCGAAATTCGTTGGCGAACGTTGGCCCGTCTCGCCGACGATGGCGTAAACGCCTTCGCCCACTTGTGATATTCTGAGGGGCACGTCTTGGGCGTTAGCCAAGACTGGCAGCAAAATAGCAACGGCCACGAAAATGAAACGATGCAAAATATACCCTTTCGATTTTTTTTATTTAACGACTGGGTTTCTTATCCCATTCTATTTCAGGGGATATGACAAGCAAGAGAACATTTTATGACCCAAAGCAGTTATTTACTTCTCCAGCCAATGGCCTAACTTTTTCAGCAATTCTTTTTCTCGGATAGGCTTAGCAAGATAGTCGTCCATGCCAGCCTCAAAGCATTTGTCTTGATCGCCCTCCATAGCAAGCGCGGTCATGGCAATAATAGGAGTTCGTGGAATGGAATTTGCCTCTTCGTGCTTGCGAATTTGGCGCGTTGCCTCGAACCCGTCCATCTCCGGCATCTGCACGTCCATCAAGACCAGATCATAGGAATTCTGAACGATCTTCTCGACGGCTTCGCGCCCGTTTTCTGCGTCATCCGGTTTGATGCCCACCTTGGCCAACAGTGCATGTGTGACTTCCCGATTGATAAAGATATCCTCAACCAGAAGCACCCGCGCCGTATAGGTGTTTGGCTGCACTTTTTCCTGACCGCCATCTAATACCGTCACGTCAACAGAATCCGGTGTGGCGATGTTTCCACCTTTGCCAAAGGGAATAGATATCCAGAATGTTGAACCGGACCCGGGCTCGCTTTCAACGCCAATGCGCCCGCCCATCAGTTGGGTCAATTGCATAGAAATAGTTAAACCCAAACCCGTTCCCCCGAACTTTCGGGTGGTTGAGCTGTCGGCCTGGGAAAAGGGCTCGAACAGTGCATTCACGGTCTCTTGGTCTATGCCGATGCCTGTATCGGTGACTTCGAAGCGCAACCAAACCGTATCACCCTCTTCTCGTTCAACCGCCGTATGGATGGAGATTTCGCCATCATCGGTAAATTTAATGGCATTATTTATCAGATTAGCGATCACCTGACGCAACCGTGCCGGGTCCCCGGTAACTAAGCGATTTGCACTAGAATCTATGGATTGAGATAGCTTAATGCCTTTGGTGTTAGCCAGATTGACCATCATGGAGCAAATGTTGGTGACCGTATCCGACGGATCAAATGGCAGTTTCTCAAGGGACAGCTTGCCTGCCTCTATCTTCGAGAAATCGAGAATATCGTTGATGACGCTGAGCTGCATTTCAGCCGAGTGCATGGCCGTATCCATGAAACCTTTTTGCTGGTCGGTTAGTTTTGTTCCACGTAGTAGCTCCAACATGCCGATAACACCGTTCATGGGGGTGCGGATTTCGTGGCTCATGTTGGCCAGAAATTCGGACTTGGCGTGGCTGGCGGCCTCGGCCTCTTGTTTTGCCTGCATCAACTCTATTTCCGTATTGTTCCGTGACAAGGCGGTCTGGGTCAGATTTTTTGTCATGGCATTAATGCTGCGGGCCAACTCTCCGACCTCATCATTACTATCGATATCGATCTTTATATCCCAGTTGCCGGTGCCCACCTGTTCCGCCGCCGCACTAACGGTTTCCAGCGGTTTGGCAATCCGGCGGCCGAAGAAAAACGCCGCTAGCACACCGATCAGAAGCGCCGGGCCGAGAATGATAAGCTGGCTCAAGAGACCGGACCTCATGCTTTCATCGATACGCTCCTGAGAGAACGCCACAATTATGTATCCGAGCAAGATATCATTCCCTGAAAGGACCGGAGCTCCTGACCAGTGGTACGTTTCATCCTGGCCGCTCAATTCCGCCTTGGCGGCAATAAGTACGTCGATAAACGGGACTGGCGGTTTTTGGTTGCGCAGGGCGGGCTTGTTGCTGCCGTCGGTAAGCAACCGGCCTTCTTCGTCCAGCACCCAGACAATATCCACCCCGCCGCCTTCCAAAACACTGGAAACCGCACGGCGCAACTCGCGGATATCGAGGGTATACAAATGATCATCGACCTGAGATGACGTTCTGTTGACGTATTGGAGGGACTCCTCCACACGCAAGTCATGAATTGTAACCTGCTCCTCATAGATCACGACGCCAAATAGTCCCGCCCCGATCAATAATATCAGAGATGACGTAAAGGCGGCAATTTTGAGTCCTAAACCGAGTTTCATTGCAGCCTTCTGTTATTTCGGCGAGATAATAAGGTCAAGAAACGGCTCTAATTTCAAGGCACTGGCCAATAGCCCGGGCGGAATATCGTCGAACTTGGTGGTGCGCTCGAAGTTCATGAGAATCTTGCGTCCGAGCTCTGTCTCGTGGGCGGATTTCAGCACCGTCTTGATGCGCTCCACCAGTGGGGCCTCAAGGCCGGAACGGTGGGTCATGACATGGTAGGGAACGAAGGGTGTGACATACAGCGCGCGCAAGGGCTTCAGGGCCGTCTTGGCTAAATCATTAAAGTCGTCTTCTGCCATGGCGGCGGCCTGCACCCGGTTCCGCTCGACCCATGCGGCCTGAGTTTCATTGTCGAGTGCCATGATATATCCGATATGGCCGGCGGGCGGCGTGCTGTGGATGCTATCAACGGCGATTAGTTCCAGTCCCTCGCCATGGGCCGTTAAGGCAGGCAACATAAAACCCGAGGTCGAGAACGGTTCTTCGAAGGCGATGATCTTCCCCTTTAGGTCGGCTAGGCTGGCAATGGCACTATCGTCACGTACGAATATGACACTGCGGTACTGTTCACGTCCCTTCTTCCAGCGTCGTAACATGCATTGCGACCCGGAAAGCTTGTTGACCGCCAATGCCGTGACCGAGCTGTCGATAAACAGATCGACCTCTCCATTCTTAAGCATTTTTGCCATTTGATGGATGTTGGCGGCGATGACCACCTTGACGTCGTCGATTCCGTCGCCGTCAAGATTGTCAGCAAGATAGTCGGCAAACGGTTGGAAAGTGCGGATCTCGTCGATAGGTGCCGCACTGATGGTACCGATGTTTAGTGTCTTGGCCCAAGACGGCGAAGCCACCGTGAGCGCAAGCAGCGCAATCGCCAGCGCGACAACATGGCACCTCAAGACACGGAACATGTGGTGTGAAATTTTGTGAATATGCTTCATGAAAAAACCTTTTTGGTATTCGAAAAATCTAGGGCCAACACGCCCCCCAATGCGCGATCTCCGCATAACAATATGAATTCACGAGCGAGCAGGCAATGACGGATTTATCATTTAACCCGGAATATTTCACCGGCAGACCGATTGATATTAATGAGCATGGGGACACAGGTTTAGTTTTCTAGATTAGCTTTGTTTTTGACTAGGTTATTTATGCATGGATTTGCCATTAAGCTTTGATGGCCTCGTCGTATCTCAGCGCTATTTTCCCCTCTGACGGTTGACAGCGTTT
>DAOWFB010000159.1 GCA_030638205.1 Thalassospiraceae bacterium | reverse complement strand
TTGTAAATTTCATATCTTTTGGCTTGGCCTCTGCGGTGTTTGAAAAAACAAACGACCCAACCATTGCTACGGCTGCCAGTGCCAGTGTTAGTACGGATTTAATGTGTTTCATTTTATAGTCCCTCCCCTAGATTTAAGTATTAACTAAATTTCCCGATTGCGTGGCCAACATTGGCCCCAACTGAATTCCACCAAAAATATGGGCGTGAAGATGCGGAACTTCTTGTCCGCCATTTGTCCCAATATTTGCCAATAACCTATAGCCATCGTCGTTAACACCCAATTTTTCCGCCACGTTACCAACGGCGCGAATAAAACCAACTATTTCATCGGGTGTCGCCATGGCTGAAAAATCATCCCATGAAACATATGGTCCCTTGGGGATGACCAGTGTGTGAATTGGTGCCTGTGGGTTTATATCGTTAAATGCCAATGCCCATTCATCTTCGTAAACTTTATCGCAAGGAATCTCGCCACGAAGTATTTTGGCAAAAATGTTATCTTGGTCATAAGCCATGGCCGTTCATATACCCCTATTTATTTACGCGATTTTTTTTCCTCAATCCCCGATATGCCTTCACGGGCTTCTAGTTCAGCCCAAACCTGTGCAGGTGCCAAGCCAACCTCAGCCCACAGCACCAAAAGATGATACAGCAAATCCGCACTTTCTCTAGCCACATGTTTTGGTTTTTGGTCCAGCGCAGCAACCACAACCTCGACCGCCTCTTCGCCTAGTTTCTGGCATATTTTACCACGGCCACGGGAAAACAGCTTTGCCGTGTGCGATGCTTCGGGGTTGTCACCCCGGCGGCTCTCAATAACACCAAATAGGCGCTCAACCACATCGATGCTTCCGCTGGCGCCCTTTTCGGCCTTTCCCTTGTCCATAACCACTCCTTAAATGTCTTAGTTTTGATTGTTTAGCTTAGATACCATCAAGGCGCATGGGAACCCCATGATCGTTCATATATTTTTTAGCCTCAGTAATTGTAAAGGTGCCAAAGTGAAATATGGAAGCCGCCAATACGGCCGAGGCGTGGCCACCCAACACCCCTTCGACCAAATGGTCCAGCGTACCAACCCCACCAGATGCTATCACCGGCACGGGAACCGCATCGGAAATTGCGCGGGTAAGTTCAATATTAAAACCCTTTCCGGTACCGTCACGATCCATGGAGGTAAGCAATATTTCGCCCGCCCCATATTCGGCCATGCGTCTGGCCCATGCGACTGCGTCTATGCCGGTGGCTTCGCGTCCACCGTGGGTAAAAATTTCAAACTTGCCGGGCGCCACAGTTTTGGCATCTATGGCCACCACAATACATTGGCTACCAAATTTTTCCGCCGCCTCTTTAACAAACTCGGGGTTTGTAACCGCGGCAGTATTAATAGATGCCTTGTCAGCACCAGCCAATAATAATTTTCTTATGTCATCGGTGGTACGCACGCCACCGCCCACGGTTAGCGGCATGAAACATTGTTCAGCTGTTTTATTTACAACTTCAAATATTGTGTCACGGTTTTCATGGGACGCGGTTATGTCCAAAAATGTTAATTCATCGGCACCGGCGGCATCATAAACGCGTGCTTGTTCCACCGGGTCACCGGCGTCAACCAAATCTACAAAGTTAACGCCCTTTACAACGCGCCCACCTTCGACGTCTAAACATGGAATTATTCTGCTTTTTAACATTTGTCTTTCTAGTTTCTTTTTTAAACTTTTAAAGGCTCTGTATTTTAAAGGCTCTGGGTTTTAAAGACCGGCTTCATGTGCGCCCGATTGGCGCAACGCATCAACTGCCTCTTTCACGGTGAAGGCGCCATCATAAACCGCGCGCCCACTAATAACCCCCGATATGCGGGTTCCACATTTTTCTTTTAAAATAACAAGGTCGTCCATTGATGATACACCGCCTGAAATTATTACTGGTATTGAAACTGCCTTGGCAATTTCCAGACTAGCTTCCCAGTTTGGCCCAGCCATGGCACCGTCCCGCGCAATATCGGTATGAATGATTGCCGCAACGCCTGCTGCTTCAAATTTATGGGCCAATTTAATTGCCGGCATATCAGAAACTTTTGCCCAGCCTTCGGTTGCTACCATTCCGTCCTTGGCATCAATGCCAACCGCAATGCGCCCAGGATATTTTTTGCATGCTGCAAATACCAAATCGGGATCGGTTAGGGCAACGGTTCCCAAAATTACCCGGCGCACCCCAGCGTCTAACCAAAATTCAATTGTTTCCATGGTGCGTATGCCGCCGCCCAATTGCATGGGAACATTGCCAAGACTACTAATAATTGACTGAACCGCATCTGCGTTTTTAGGATTACCGGCAAAGGCGCCATCAAGGTCAACAACATGCAACCATTCGGCACCGGCTGCTACAAAATCCGCCGCCTGTGCGCCGGGGTCATCATTAAAAACCGTGGCTTGGCCCATGTCACCACGCAGTAAACGAACACAGCTTCCTTCTTTCAAATCAATGGCAGGCAAAAAAATCATTTCTTATTGTTCCTTAAAATTATGGTTTCCAAGAAAGAAAATTAGCAATTATTTTAAGGCCTAAACCTTGACTTTTTTCCGGGTGAAACTGAGTTCCAACCATGTTGTCCTTGGCGATTATAGCGCTAATGGGGCCGCCATATTCAACCTCTGCCACTACATTTTTTTCATCACTGGCCACAAACTGAAACGAGTGAACAAAATATGCGTGTCCGTCTGCTGCGATGCCCGCCAGCAATGGGTGGGTGTTTTTAATTTTAAGGTTATTCCATCCCATGTGGGGAATTTTTAATTCTTTGTTTGTGGGCTTGATTGCAACAACCTCGCCAGCTATCCAGCCGAGACCTTGGCTATCGCCAAATTCACGACCCACATCGGCCATTAACTGCATGCCTACGCATATACCAAAAAATGGTTTTGCATTTTTTATAACTGCATTGACCATGGCATCAACCAAACCGGGCACGCCGTCAAGACCAGCACGACAATCAGCAAATGCACCAACGCCGGGAAGGACTATTCTGTCAGCCGATGAAACATCTTTGGGATCGCCGCTAACAATTATATCAGCCTGAATATTTTGTTCAGTCGCCGCGCGCTCGAATGCCTTAGCGCACGAACGCAAATTACCCGAACCATAATCAACAACCACGACCTTCATTTATGCTGCCCCTTCAAGACGAGACAAAACATCGGGGTTTGCTTCAAAAAAACGTCGTTCAGCATCGGCACTATCGTTTCCTAAAACCGTGGCGCGTTCTTCAAAGCCCTGCCTGCCTAGGTTCCAGCACCTTAATTCATTTGCAACAATACCGACAAGCACTGCAACACCAGCCTCGGCTGCCATTACCGCGCCGGTACCGGGGATAAGTTCGATTATTAAAAATCCCACCAACATATAAAAAGCGAAAATTATTATTGCCGTTTCCCACAGGCCCAACACCAATGCCCACAGCGGGCCAAAAATAGTAGCCCACAGGCAATAGCCGTCCTTTACCAGAATCAGCTTCGGTGTCTGATTGTTTTTATTGTTATCGCCCTGGGCATCACCCCGAACATGAATGGAATAAACGTTCATCAGCCTTTAAAGCGAGCCGCCAAGAACACCTTTGGTTGACGGAACCTCGCCTTCCTTGCGCGGATCAATTTCTATTGCCTGCCTAAGGGCGCGAGCAAGCGCCTTAAACGCTGCTTCAACAATATGGTGGTTATTGTCGCCGTAAAAACACTCAACATGAAGCGTCAGGCCAGCCCCTTGGGCAAATGCCTGAAACCATTCTTTGAATAGCTCGGTATCCATTTCGCCCAATTTATCGCGGACGAATTCAACCTTCCATACCAAGTATGGGCGATTAGACGCATCAAGCGCCACCTGAGTTAAGGCTTCGTCCATTGGTGCCAAGGCCGAGCCATAACGCGTAATTCCAGCGCGATCACCCAACGCCTGGGTAACGCATTCGCCCAGAGCAATTCCGATATCTTCGGTGGTGTGGTGAAAATCAATGTGCAGGTCGCCAGTTGCTTTTATGGAAATATCCACCAACGAATGGCGCGACAGCTGTTCCAGCATGTGGTCAAGAAAACCAATGCCGGTGGAAATATCATATTTACCGGTTCCGTCGAGGTCGATATCAACGGTTATTTCGGTTTCGTTTGTTTTGCGACTAACTGAACCGGTTCTTGAATCTTGGCGCATTGTTTTTCACCTTTAATAAAACACCGCTACTTTTAACAAGTTACGTCGGCCCTTGCCAGCAATAAGCTGAGATTAACTTCAGGCAAGGCACGGACGCCCGGAATTTAGGCACATTCATGACGCACGGAATTTAGGCGCATTCAGGACGCCCGGAATTTAGGCGCACTCAAGACGCCTAGAATTAGTGCGTTGGCCCGCGTTTGGCCCCGCTTTTGAGGTGGGCCTCAATCTCGTCCATAATCCACCTGATGGTATCATCATCCAAATCACCGATGGCCCGGGCCATAAGGTTGGCAAGCTCGGTTGCCTTGGGCGAAAGACCCGCTGTATCCACCACAACCCGGGGGTGCGAGCTTTCGGCTAGGCTTTTTAATTCTTCGGCATCATCCCAGATTAGCTCGAAATATTCGCATATTTGATGAATAAGCCCCGGCCCCGGACAGCCCCGGTTTCCGTGTTCTAACGCAGATAGATACGCACCCGAAACCTTTAGGGCCCCGGCCATTTCCTTTTGATTTACACCCTTTTTTTCGCGTAAATCCCGCATTTTTGCGCCAAACGGGGTCATTTATTTTGTTTCCTAATCCGAATGTAAAGCGCACCTTCGCCGCCGTCTTTTGGTGCCGCATACCGAAAGGCCACAATGCGCGAACGGTTTGGCTCCCTATTCAACCAGTTTGGCGTCATCCGGCGCAAGACGCCTGTTTCACCATCGGGCCTCGTTCCCTTGCCCGTTACCACAATCACTTCGCGTTTGCCCGTTCTAAAAGCATGTTCGATAAAACTTTCTAGTGCGGGCTGGGCTTCAAGCTGGGTCATGCCGTGCAAATCAAGGCGGGCCTCAATTTTAACATTACCTTGGGCCATTC
>DAOWFB010000051.1 GCA_030638205.1 Thalassospiraceae bacterium | reverse complement strand
ATATTGCTTTCAATAACTGCATTGGTGATGGTATACGAAAAACTGTGGCAGAGAAATTAAACATCGGCGGATATGAAATGAAAAAGCGTTCCATTCTTATTGATGGGCACGCCACAAGCGTTTCGGTTGAAAATGCGTTCTGGTCTGAATTAAAAAAAATAGCCTCGGCAAAAAGCATTTCCCTGAACGCGCTTATTCAAAAAATTGACCATGGTCGTTCGGGCGGACTTTCCAGCGCCATCAGGCTTTTTGTGTTAGCCGAGCTTGCAAACAAAGATGGTAAAAAATAATTTACTTATTAAAAAGCCCATCCATAATTCCGCGAATTATTAATTCTTTCGGTTTTACCTGACGGGGCTGTTGCTCAGGTTGTTGTTGGGGCTGTTGTTGGGGCTGTTGCTCTGGTGCGGGCGCTGCCTGCTTGGGCTTGAATATTTTATCAAGAAGAAGCTGCTGGGGACTAAGCTGTTTTTGCGGTGCCGGCTGAACGGTATCTGCTGGATTAACGCCAGCTGCTGCCGGACGTACGCCAAAATTAACCTTAGGCGCATCAAGCGCACCCTTTAATGTAAATGGAACTTCTTGACGGCCAATTTTTCCTTTGGACAAAAGTGCTGTAAGCAAGTTTGCTTCTACGCTCATCAAGCCTGATACATCCATTCCCCACCCGGCAATATCAACTGTGCCACGGGCATTGCCATTGCCCATTTTTGAAGAAATAGTTGCCTGGCCCAATGTTGCCAGTCCGTCTTTTATATCAAATTTTACTTTTACCTCAGCCAGCCCATTATTAGGGCCGCCCGAAGCCCCGGGCATAGGGATTGAAAACTGGTTCATGGCCGCAACCAGACCAATTACACCGGAAAGGGCATTGCCCTTGCCCGCCTGCTTAACATCAAGCCCAGAAATATTAAGCCCGCCTGCCCCGCTTAGGCTGGAAACAAGTTCTGCGGCAGACTTGCCTTGGGCCATAAAACCTAAATCTAAATCAAGTCCACCTTTTACCCCCGACTGATTTGATGCAGCCATTAGTGCGGCCCCAACATCAAGCCCGTTTATTTTAATTTTGGCATCCATTGTTGGTTTGCCGCTAGCCTGAACCACGGCCGTTCCCTTAACCGGGCCACCATAGGCAATTGCATTAATGCGGTCTGCCAACAACACGCCATCTTTTACCAACGCATGAATATCGACATTATTCAGTTTATGTTTTCCATAAAAAACCGAACTTGATGTAAGGGTTACATCGGCATTTATGGTGTTTAAAACCGAAAGGTCAATGTTATCGCGTGACCAGCGCTTGTTGGCGCGTGATGGACTTTGCGCAATTTCAACTGGCTGGCCAAGTTGGTTATCTGGCTGATTCCACGATGCCAAAACAACCCCCGGCATTAATTTACGCTTACGTTCAGCAGATTTAGAACCACCTTCTTTAGGCATGAAATGTTCGATGTAAAGATCGCCCGTTTGCATCGATGCCAATATATTGGTTTTGCTGCCACCGGTTGTTACATTAACGTTGCCTGCTAATGAGGTTCCATCCAAGGTGCCGGATATTTTGCTTATATTGTGTTCTTTGCCATCGGTTTTTAAAGCAAACCCTAAATCCATTCCTTTAATTGGCCCTTTGGGGAAATAAGACAAGCCAAGTACGGAAAAAATTTGTGTTGGTTTTGGGTGTTTTATTGCAACGTTGCCATCAAAGCCAAAACTAAACGGCAAAAGCGAAAGCCCGCCATTTGCGGAAATATTTCCGCCCATGGATTTTACGGAAATATCCATTTTCGGCTTTAACAATGAACCGTCAATCTTGGCATTGACCTTGGCAGCACCAATTTTTGCCGGAACCGAGGCCACCCCTAACCTGCGTGATAAGGTGGCCGCATCATTGGTTGCCAACGAAAATGAAACCCCCGTCATTTCAGGCACGCCACCAAATCCATTTATTTTGCCTTTCAACGCCCCGGATGATCCGGCAAAAGAACCTAAGCGAGCATCGCGAATCTCAAGCGTGCCGGCATAAAGCGTTCCATCGAGGCTAAGGTTTTTATAAACATTGCCGTTCTGCGTAAGAACGCCGATCTTTAACTTTGTATTTGCATCAAAATCATTAAGAGCGCGAAGCACAGACCATGCGGATGCTACATCTGCAATTGCGGTGGTGCTTTGAGTTTGTGATTTTTTTGTCGCAACCGAAGATGCACTAGCGGTTTTCTTCAAATATGAATCAAGGTTAATGGAATCAACGTTCAAATTAGCACCAAATGACAGGCGTTTATTAAGCGCAAGGCTAACTCCGCCGGTAATTCGCGACCTATCAATAGAAATATCTATTCCTGCAAGAGAAAGCAGCTCAGAATTAAGCGATACGTTGCTTTTATAGGAAACTTGGCGAACTCTTTCTATTACCCCATCGTTAACGGACAGCCCTATCCAGTTGGCAAAATCCTGAGGCTTGCTTGAAATTACGCTGGCGTTGCCATCAAAGACCAAGCCTCCGTCCCTTGCCCGTGCGCTACCGTCAATATTTACCCCGGTAACACCGGGAAGCTCAGCTGAGATTTTCTCAACGGCTATTACGCCGTTTGCAATGTTTGATTTAAGTTGAATATCGCTAAGATTATCGCCCTTTAGCATCATCTGAGCAATTTTAATTGACACTTTCCCGCTTATATTTGCAGGAATTTCAAACCCTGATTTTGCATTTTCAGAACCGGCATTAGTCGCAGCAGTTGGCGGAGATTTGCTAAGCGCCACATCATCGTTTTTTGTTTGACGGTTGCCATTGCTGGTAGATTTTAATATTTGATCGAGATTTATTTTTCCTGCCTTCAAATCCAAGGCAAACTGAATACCATTATCCATTCCAAGCGATAATGCACCGGATGCCCTATTTTCATTTTTCTCGCCAATGGAAATTTCTAATTCTTCCAACTTGGCAGCAGAGGCGGATACATCAATAAGAGTTGTAAGAGAAAACGGCCCCGATAACTGGGCGGGCGCAACGCTGCTGCGGGCCAACGCATTAATCAATTCCGACAGTCTGGAGCTATATATTTCTGCCTTGCCTTTATAATGCGGATCATTCCCCATCCCAATAACCGCACCGGAAACATTTATTCTGCTCTCGCCCGGTGCAAGTAATGAAATATTTACAGGAATGGTTCGTCCTTCGATTACCAAACCCGAAGATACGTCAAACGAAATGGGCACCCCAAGAAACCGTGCTTTGCCGTTGCCTGCAAATGGGCCAGAAATTGACTCGGCGCGAAGAAAAGCGTCTAAGTTTTCAATTTTTTGCGTAGATGGTTTAGCGGTGCTGGAATCAATATAAACAATCGTCGCATTGGAAATTTCAAAATGATCTAGTCGTATATCTGCGTCAGTTGATGCGGTATTATCTGTGCTGGCGGTTACAGATGATTGTTTGGTGGGTGATGTATTAAAATCCCAACTAACCCTGCCGTCAGCTAATTTTTCAATATTTATTATAGGATTTTTTAAAAGTATTCGCTCTATCTGTAATTCACCACTCAATAGCGGCAACAAGGCAACGCGCACTTGCAGCGCATCCAGTTTTACCATTTCAGGATTAGTGGCGCCTGCAATATTGGCAATGGAAAAGTTATTAACTGTAAGTGCTGGAGTTGGTAATATGCGCACATTTAAATCGCCGCCGATGGAAATATTGCGACCGGTTGCAGATTTTACCTTGGCGGCAATATCTGTTTTATATTCGTTCCAATTAATAAAATGCGGAGTTAAGAAAGCTCCGGATAAAATAATAACAGCTACGCCCAACACCCCAATGATAATTTTCTTGCCCACGCCCCAACAATCTCCTCAATCTTAATGCGACAAATATCATAACAATCTTTGTATAATCAGCCTCATATTACCAGTAGGTGCAATAGACTAAACATAAAATAAACCCCCGACCATCGGCCGTAGCCAATAATCGGGGGATAAAGTCATTTAGACCGTAAATGCTGAAACTTGGTCTTTTAAATTATGGTAATGGATTAGTTGGTGTAGTTGTGGTTGGGGCAGTGGTAGTTGTTGGCGTATCCCAATTGCCCACAAGACCTGTTACCGCTGCGGGGTCAACCGGGGCAAGGTCACCAATTGTTCCCAATGGGGTTCTATCAACAGTACCGCCATCACCACCGGTACCGCCACCAGTTGTGCCAGCCGCTATAATTGGAGATACTACTGCGCCACCGTCGGTTGCTGCGCCCGCAGTGCCAGTATTTCCGCCATCATCGTCGTTGGCGTCATCATTTTCGTCGTCGTTGGCGTCATCATTTTCGTCGTCATCATCGTCATTTTCGTCGTCGCCATCGTCGTCGCCATCGTCGTCGCCATCGTCGTCGCCATCGTCGTCGTCATCGCCGCCATCGTCGTCATCGCCGCCATCGTCATCATCTCCATCATCGCCATCATCGCCATCATCGCTGTCATCACCGCCATCGTCATCAGCCATGGCCTTGGTGGGGCCAAGACCAATGCTATCGGCATTTATATGTACCGGGCCCATTACAAAGGCCAAAGCTATGGCGCTTACAGAAGAAATTAATGCAAGCTTACGCACTGCATCACGGGCATTGAAAAAATCGTTATTAATAATATTCATAATATAAAATCCTTTATTTTCAGCACTTTATTGGCACTTATTGGTGCCTCTCAACGAAACAACGTCTGACCTAAGCCATTTAATCCATAATTTTGTAAAAAAATGAAAAAAAATCCTAAATGATGGATGATAATGCCCTGGTGGGGCGTTGTCTCCATAACAACGGCCATTAACAAAGTACAGTTTTTGACCTCTAGAAAAAGTAAGATATTATATAAAACAGTTACTTAAGTAGATTTTTTTAAGAATAGGTACCGTGGATTTTGGATAGTCGCATAGAAAAAGAACTGCTGGCACTTTTGCCCCGCTTTAGGCGTTTTGCCCTAGGTCTAACCCGCAACCCGGGAAATGCCGATGATTTGGTTCAATCGGCACTGGAAAAGGCAATATCGCGCATAGATCAGTGGGAGCCGGGAACCAGACTTGATAGTTGGGTTTTTCGCATTATTCAAACAACCCACATAGACCTAATTAGAGGCAGAAAACGAAATGATAGCTTCCTTGAGGTGGTTAAAAACCAAGACGAAAGGTCGCATGACGGAGAGCGGGCCATTGAGGCACGCAACTCGTTAGATGCAGTACGCCACGCAATATTCAACCTACCGGAAGAACAGCGCGCAGTAATAATGTTGGTCTCGGTAGAAGGGCTTTCATACAAGGAGGCAGCAGAAACATTGGGAATACCAATGGGAACACTTACCAGCAGATTGGTTCGCGGAAGAAACGCACTAATGCATATGATGGATTCTCCTGAAGATGCAGGACCGGGTGAAATTAATTCTAATATTTCTCACTTATAGAGAAAGGTATAAAACAATGAAAAATGAAACCATGACAATAGATGAAGCCACCCTTATTGCATATGTGGACGGCGAGCTTGATAGCGCAACTGCCCGCGAAGTTGAAGAAAGGCTAGGCACTGACGACATTGCTAAACGCTTTGTTGAGCGCCAGCGCGAGATTTCATCTCTGGCCCGGGTTGCATTTAATGACACCATGCATGAAGAAGTGCCGGGGCACCTTAAAGATGTAATTAATTCCAACAGCAATCGTGCTCAACAAATAGATGACACCAACATAATTGTTATGCCCAAGAAAAAACGCACTAGCGGCAACTGGGGTCGCGCCCTGCCAATGGCAGCAGCCTTGGCCGGACTGTTAATTGGTGTTGGTGGCGGTTATGAATTTTCCGATAAAAAACACCAACAAAACATTAAATTAGCGGCCCTAACGCTTGAGCAAGATAATGTCTCCATGGGGAAAACCCTTAACCAAGCGCTTGAGGTAAATCTCAGCGGTGCGCCCATGACATGGTCTAGCCCCGATAGCGGACAAAGTGCGTCATTTACCCCGGTTAATACATATCAAGATAAAACCGGACGTTTTTGTCGCGAATACAGAAAAGATATTGTTGTGAACGGCGAAACTAGCTCAACCTTTGGTCTAGCGTGCCGTTCTGATAAGGGTAAATGGGAAACCCGTTACCTGATTTTTGAAAACGGTGATCAATCCCTTTAATTTGCTAACCTACTAATATACCTATGTTTTGTGCCGCGTCCTCATATGTAGGACGCGGTTCAGCTTTTGTTCAGTCAGCATTATTTACATTATCTGCCGTGGTAAATACTATGTGGCCAAAATAAACCCAAAATAAACCCAAAATAAACATTGGCCCGTGAGAGATTGACAGAAATGAATATAAACAAAGTATCTTTACACGGGACAATCGCCCTACTTGCACTGGCAACCCTAAATGCATGCCAAACTATAAGTATGCCATCTGATTTCAATGGCGTTCCAATTGCCGCTGGCACCATGGCACCTGCCGGATTACCGGCAAATCGGGTTGGGGATAAATATTATTATTCAAATGGTTCATTTAACAAAATTGAAAAAATAAGCCCCGGCAGGATTGAGTGGATAAACAACAGAAAGCGCAAATCCATAACCATTTCAGACCCTATGGCACCACAGCTATATCTTGAAACCAGCACCCGTGAATATACAAAACAAACTGATGCGTCAGTTGGTGATTTATGGCCGCTTACGGTTGGAAAAAGTTCTTCATTTACCACTAATGTAAAATTTAAATCCAAAGATAGCGGAAAAGAAGGCAAATTCAAACAATTGTGGAGATGCTCCGTAGATGGTGCCGAACGTGTTCGTGTTCTTGCCGGAACGTTTGATACATACCGTGTTTCCTGTACACGCAGATCACGCTCCACCAGCAACGGCAAACTGTTTTATCGCCAAACAGTTATTTATCATTATGCCCCTGAAATAGGGCACCATGTGCGCTATGAAAGCCGCACCAAAGGCAAAACACCTTACACGCGTGAACTTATTGGCGTTCGCCCCGATATTAAGTTTCTTTCTGATAAAACCGCAAAAAATATTCGCCATACATTTCAAGACGCACTTGAAAACTATCAAAACGATAAATCTGCAAGCTGGTCAGATAAAAAGACTGGCGTTAAAACCACCACCACCCCAGTACAAACATTTCAAAAATCCGACGGAAAGTTCTGCAGAAATTACAAACAGATTGTAAATCAAGGTGACGGCGATAGACTTTACGTTGGGGTGGCGTGCCGTGAAGGCAAGCTTAAATGGCTAACCCCCAGAAGATAATGTAAAGAATTATTATAAAGGCTCTTGCCTGCCCGTTATAATAAAGGTTCTGGCCCGCCCGTTGCCCAATCTAACAATTGAACCGTATGTGCAATCGGCATATCACCATGACCTGCAAGCTGCACCATGCAGCCAATATTACCAGTGGCAATAATATCTGCTGCGGTTGCTGAAATATTTTTCACCTTACGCTTACCTAATTGGCCTGCAAGTTCGGGTTGCATTATGTTGTAGGTTCCTGCCGAACCACAACAAAGATGCGGCTCTGATGGTTCGCGCACATCAAAACCCGCAGCCTTTAATAATTCAATGGGTTGGGTTATTAATTTTTGTCCATGCTGCATGGAACAAGCCGAATGATATGCGACGCTGGGTTTTTGAATTATATCAACCAGCATAGAAGCAATATTATCTATCCCAATTTCCATAATAATTTCGCTTACATCTTTGGAAAGCTCGGAAACTTTGCGTGCGGGCTCGGCCCATGTTGGGTCTTCTTTCAGCATATGGCCATAATCTTTCAATGTGGTGCCGCAGCCAGATGCGTTTATGACAATACCATCAAGACCGCGAGATTCTATTTCGTTCGTCCACGCCCTAACGTTTTCCCTTGCCTGAACAAGCGCCTTATCTTCCATGCCCAGATGATGGACCAGCGCACCACAGCAGCCAACCCCATCAACAACAACCACATCGCAACCAAGGCGCGTTAGCAGTCGCACGGTGGCCTCGTTTATCGCCGGATTAAGGGTTTTTTGCGCACAGCCGGGCATCAGACCAACCCGCATCTTTCTTTTAATCAGCGCCTTGCTAATTCCCGGAATATCTATTGGGCTGGGTGAAGGAATATTTTTTGGTGCCATTTCAACCAAAACTTTTAACCGGCCCGGCATATAGCGCGCCAGAGGTCGGGCAAGCTTTGCCCCAATTAGCGAAAGCCTAAATAATTTTGAGTTGGGCAAAACAAATGCCAACAATTGCCTGAGCATGCGTTCTGGCAATGGGCGGGTGTGGTTTTTTTCAATTACGGCGCGGGCATGGTCAACCAAATGCATATAATCCACACCCGATGGACAGGTGGTCATACATGAAAGACATGAAAGGCAGCGGTCTATGTGTTTTACTATTTTTTTATCTTTTTTTCCTGCCGCAGCTGGGCCCTGCTCCAACATATCCCTAATTTGATAAATGCGCCCACGCGGACTATCTAGCTCATTTCCCAAAATTACATAAGTCGGACAGGTGGCAAGGCAAAAACCACAATGCACACAATTTCTAAGTATGTCATTTGCAATTTGAATTGCCGGTTTATTCATTTGGGTTTCGCTGAAATTAGTTTTCATTTTATATTTGCTCCGCCCCAAACATTCGACCGGGATTTAATATCCCATCAGGATCAAACGATTGCTTTACCCTTTTAACCAGTGGATCAATAGCGCGCCCTAGGGGGTTAAATACACCAACCAAATCTCTATCATCCCCGCTGGCATCCCCGCTGGCATCATCGTTGGCACGAACAAGCGTTGCATGGCCGCCAAAGCCAGAAACAATGCTTCGTAATTTTTCAGCAAACTGAACTATATTTTCATCAAGGGAAATCCATACAAGCCCGCCTGACCAATCCATATAAAAATCAGCTTTGGTATTTTTCTCAACCCAGTTGGCCAAACGGGGGCCGTCTGTGGGTGCCAACGAAACGCGCCAAATATGTTTTGATAAATCTTTCGCATCACCGCTACATAACGGCTGAACATCACGAATTTCACGCCACAACATGGCAGATTTTTCGCTACGCAATTGGGATATATGACCGAAAGAATTTAGCATTTTTCCAATTGCGTCTGCCCTATATTCGGCAGATGGGCGCGGGCCTTCGACCCTGAGAATTGTAATTGATGTATTGCTTGTAGCTATTTCATCGATTTCACTTTGGCAGCTCAAGGCTGCGGGCAAATGGGCCGCACCAGATGCCTCATGTGGGCTTGCCATTACCGCTCGCATTGCTTTTCCGGCTTCATCAACGCTCAGGCCCTTCAATAAAATTGTTCGCACCGCTTCAGGCCGGGGCAAGACCTTGAACGTAAGTTGGCTAGCAACTGCCAGCGTTCCGAATGATCCTGCCATAAGTTTTGGTATATCAAATCCGCTTACGTTTTTTACCACCCGGCCACCGGATTTAAACATTTCACCCGCGCCGTTAATGGCATTTACGCCCAACAGATGATCGCGGGGGGCACCTGCGCTTATTCTTCTAGGCCCGGCAAAGCCGGTCATAAACAGGCCGCCAATGGTTCCCTTTCCCTGTTTTGTTCCATAAATCTGGGCCGGATCCCAAGGCTCAAACGCCAGCATTTGCCCCTTGGCACCCAGGGCTGCGTTTATTTCTGATGTAGGCGTTCCCCCATATGCTGACATGACCAATTCTTCGGGTTCGTAAAGGGTGATGCCGGAAATATTGCTTAAATCAATAACCAAGTCGGCCTTAACCCTGTGACCCAAACCGCGTTTGGTGCCTTGCCCTATAATTTCCAGGCCCGTTCCGGCGCTGTAGGCGCTGGCAATAAGCTGCTGCAGTTCGTTTTCGTTTTGAGGGCGGATATCTTCGGCCATAATATATTTAAAACCTCGGAATATCAGGGAATGGGAGCTTGTCAGCCTTTACATGCATCCAGCTCATTTCTGCGCAACGTCTGGGGGTTGGATATACCTTGCCCGGGTTCATAAGGCCGGTTGGATCAAACGCACATTTAAGGCGTTGCTGTTGGTCTAAATCAATTTCAGAAAACATTTCACCCATAAGGTCGCGCTTTTCAACGCCTATGCCATGCTCGCCTGAAAGCACGCCACCAACCCGAACGCAAAGTTTAAGTATTTCAAAACCAAACTTTTCTGCTTTTTCTAACTCACCCTGTTTATTGGCATCATAAAGTATCAATGGGTGAAGGTTCCCGTCGCCTGCATGAAAAACATTGGCAACCCTTAAGTCATATTTTTTAGACATTTCCGCCATCTCGCCCAATACCTCGGGCAGGCGGTGGCGAGGAATGGTTCCATCCATTGTAAGATAGTCCGGTGAAATACGCCCGACGGAAGGAAACGCCGACATCCGGCCCTGCCAGAACATTTGTCGCTCTTGCTCTGAATTGCTGGCTCTAAAAAAAGTAGAACCAGCCGATGCAGCTATGGCCTCAACTTTTTGTAACAGGTAATCAACCTCTACTTCTGGGCCGTCAAGTTCAACAATAAGTATAGATTCCACATCTAGCGGATATCCCGAATGAACAAACTGTTCCATGGCGCTTATGGCCATGCGATCCATCATTTCCATGGCACTGGGAATAATTCCCGCAGCCACAATGTTTGCAACGCAATCACCCCCTGCGGTGGATGAGGGAAAGCCAACAAGAATGGCGCACTGAACTTCTGGTTTTTGTAATATTCTAACTGTTACTTCGGTAATTATGCCAAGCAACCCTTCCGAACCTGTTATGATACCCATCAGGTCATAGCCACCGGCGTCAAGATGCTTGCCGCCCAAACGAATTATTTCGCCCGACATCAAAACCATTTCCAGGCCCAACAGGTTGTTGGTGGTTAGGCCATATTTTAGACAGTGCATGCCGCCGGAATTTTCAGCAACGTTACCACCGATAGAGCATGCAATTTTTGACGACGGATCGGGTGCATAATAAAAACCCTTAGCCTCGACCGCATCTGTTATGGCTTTGTTGGTAACGCCTGGCTGCGCCACCACGGCCCGATTTTCAAAATCAACATCAATTATTCGGTTTAGCTTGCCAAGACCGACCGTTATCCCATCTGCCAACGGAAGCGCACCACCAGAAAGACCGGTTCCCGCACCACGAGGAACAATTTTTACGCCAGCCTTATGGCAATAAGAAAGGATTTGGGATATTTGCTCTGTTGTTTCCGGTAATGCCACCACAAGCGGCAGTTGGCGATAGGCCATAAGACCGTCGCATTCATAGGCACGAAGCTCTTCCTCATCAACTATAAGCCCTTCGCCGGGAAGTATCCGGGCAAGGGCGTCGATGATTTCGCGACGCCTGTCTATTATTTGGCCGTCTGGTTTCGGCATCTTCATGCCTTTTGCCTCTCTTTGAAATGCTTTGAATAAAGCTTGAGCGTGGTTAGATATGTAATGTTACTGTACCATTCAGACAAAGAAAAACCGCGCTTATGGCGCGGATTTCTTTAAAAAATATAATTGTCTCTCATGCCGGCAATTTGCCAAATATCCCAGAGATACCCCAAAGACACACAAGAGCCCGTTAAAGCCTCAGCCTTGGCGGGTTTTGAAACGGGGGTTACGCTTGTTAATAACGTAAACACGGCCCTTGCGACGCACAACAACATAGTTCTTGTCGCGTGTTTTTGCCGACTTAAGTGAATTCCTGACTTTCATGTCTTCAAATCCTTAAAAAAATGGGTAATTCCACGGGTAATTATTGTGGGATATCCTCATTTTCAGATAAATCTATATTTAGCCTAGATGCCCCATATACAATTGGCACCTTGGCCCTTAAGCGGCGGAAAATAAGGGCCAGATGCCATACTGTCAACAGTGTCTATGATCAATTTGGGCCATATTTCATGTTTTTTACAATAATCGGCCATAAATCAAGAGAAATTGCCAAAAATAGGGGGCTTGTGGTTGTGGGCGCCAAGGATGGACAGGGGATAAGGCCGGAATACCTAGTGCGCTATGCACCTTTCAGCAGCAAAAGTAATGGTGACGCTGGTGCCCACACCAGATTCGCTCTCAATCTCAAATTTTGCGTTCTGTGCTTCGGACATTTTTTGCACCAAAGGCAGGCCAAGGCCGACGCCTTCGTATTTACGGCCAAGCCCTGTGTCTATCTGCTCAAACGGCATTAATGCCTTTTTAACATCATCTTTGCTCATTCCGATTCCTTCGTCGGTAATATTGAGAACGATACAGCCAGCATCATTTACAAAAATATTTACAGTTACATCGCTATCATCATCGGTGAATTTAACCGCATTGGATAAAAGATTGAGAAATATTTGTTTGAAACGACGCTTATCGGTATGGAGCAGAGGCAAGGAATCAGAAATATTTTTGTGCAAATGAATATGACTAGCATCAACAAAATTAATAATTCCATTTATCTCATCGGCAACTGAAAATGTTTCATCGTTAAGGTCAAATTTACCAGATTCAATTCGGGCAAGATCAAGGATATCATTGATGAGGTCTAACAAGTGACGGGCTGAATCTTGTATATCGCCAAGGTATTCTTTGTATTTTTCATCTCCCAGTGGGCCAAATATTTCCGAACGCGTAACTTCGGAAAAACCAATTATGGCATTAAGTGGCGTTCTTAATTCGTGGCTCATGTTTGCCAAAAATTCTGATTTTACCTTACTGGCGTGCTCCGCTTCATCACGGGCGCTTATTAATTCCTGTTCTTCTTTCTTGCGCTCGGTAATGTCACGAACTATTCCGGTAAAAACCCGCTTGCCATCAATTTCCAATTCATTGATGGCAATATCCATGGGGAATATTGTGCCGTCCTTGCGCATCCCTTCTACAACCCTGCCGATGCCAATTATTTTGGCTTGGCCAGTTTTAGAATAAGCAGCCATATATCCATCGTGTTTTTTGGCATCAGAGCTAGGCATTAACATATTTAATGTTTTGCCTATTACTTCGTCTTTGGAATAGCCAAATATCTTTTCTGCCGCCGGGTTGAATACGCTGATTATATCCTTTTCATCGATACTGATAATTCCATCAACGACTGAATTGAGTATCTGCAACAAGTTGCTTTCGCTGTGGTGACGAGCCGCTTCTGCGGCATCTTCGATTTTTCTTCTGCTGCGCACGTACGGTCTGATAACCCAGAAAAAAAGCAGTGGGGCTGAAAGAACAGTAAGACCAATCCCATCAATAAGTGCATCGGTCCAACTGTGCGCAATACCCAATGCTATGAAGGTGGCCATAACAAACATTTCGACAATAAAAACGACAATGCCAATTTTTAAAATCAATGCTGTTACGTTCATAAAAAACCTAGTTCATAAAGATGCACACACAGCCCATAGGCTTATCGCCAATTGTATTTATACTTAGGCTATTACTTAAATTATATAACATACCAGACTAGACTATAATAAATAACTACAATAAATAAATAACTGTTTTTTACTGCAAAATTAAACTTGTGGTTATTTTGGCGCGACCATATGGAGCTATGCCACATTTATTGATATATGCCACTATGTGAATGGTAGCCACAACGGGGTGGTAAGTTACGCCAAACTATCGCAAAGGTGGTGAAAACATCAAACCACCGCGAAACCACAAATCGTTCAATCCACGTTTTAACTTGAACTTTGATTTCGAACCAAGATTACGCTCGAATATTTCGCCGTAGTTTCCAACCTGTTTTATAACTCGGTAAGCCCACTTGTCATCCAGCCCCAAGCCCTTGCCTATACCCTTGCTTGCGCCCAAAAGACGGGCAACTTTTGGAGAGGGGTTATTTAGCATTTCGTCAACGCTATCTGAGGAAACGCCAAGTTCCTCTGCGGCTATGATTACAAATGTTGTCCAACGAACAATATCTTCCCATCTGCTATCATCGGAACGAACGGCGGGGGAAAGCGGTTCTTTGGATATAACTTCAGGAAATACTACATAATCGCTTGACCCTTCAAGCCTGTCGGCGTGCACGGTCATAAGTGCGGTGCGATCATGTATGGTCATATTGCAACGACCACCAAAAAAGAAGCTCCACATTCCATCCATGGTTTTAACTGGCACCACTTTCCACTCAAGTTTGTTGGTTTCTATATATTCGCTAAGATTGCTACTGGCAGTGGACGTTTCTTCTATTGCGCAAACCTTCAGTCCTTGTTTTGCGCGTGCCTGTTTTAGGTTTTTAGCACCTATGCTGGCATGAGCAAGAAAACCCTGACCGTCATAAAAAACCGTACCGGGGAAAGATATTTTATTTTTGGTATCACGCGAGAGTGTCCAGGTTGAACCAGCATGCAAAACATCTATATCACGCGCGTCCAAAGCCTCTAACCAAAATGGCTGTATTTTTATTGCATTAACATCTTTTAAAATTGCTGCTGCAAGCGCCTTGCAAAAATCGATATTCAAGCCAGACCATTTTCCATCCTCGCGGATTGAGGAAAAGCCGGGCATGCGTTCGGTAACGCCGCAACTAACAAACCCTCTATCGCGAATGCTGTCTATGGTGGCAGCTTCGAGTGGTCCAAAAAATGAAATGCCAAAAATTACAACTGCAAAAAATAATGCCATCAATCGAATTATGCGCAAAATAAACATCCTTAAAAAATTATATTTTAAGATTTTTTATTATTGATGTGCAGAATAATATAAAAGTTATAAATTATAAACGCATTAAGTTGAATATTCTACATATCTAACATTTTATAGCCTTAATGACTTATAGTCATACGTAAGTATGGCTATATAATTTAAGTTAAGAATGAGAGAAATAAACGTGAGGAAGCCTAATTAATGGCCAAAACTGGCGCAGTAATTTCAACACGGCTATTTATGGCCTTTGGCATACTCATGTTTTCTGCCATCGTTGGTGGTGGATCATCCATTTTTGCGCTTAGCCAATTTCAAAATAGCTTCAATTCCATTAGCAGGGATGAATTACCCACCCTTACAAAGGCTGCCCAGATAAGTCGCATTAGTGTTTCAATTGCCGAACGTGGCGCATTGCTGGTTGTTGCACCAAACACATGGGCGCGCATTACCGAAATTGAAAAAGTTCGCGACGATGCCAAATGGCTGGAAGAAATTTTAAATGATATTTCTTCCGATGTTTTACCATTGGAAAAAAAGGTAAAACTTTTAGAACTTAAACAGCGACTGACCAACTCATACGATACACTTAATTTATTGGTTGATGAACGAATTAACCACGATAAATCCATAAACGAAATAAATGACGAAATTCATTTGCTGCAAGAAGATCTGGTCACCCTTCAATTTGCAATAAACCTTCCTTCAGGAAGCTTTGTTACTTCGGGTGCCATGCAACAATGGATTGAACTTATTAATGGTGCGCTCATTAATATGTCAGCGGCAACTGATATAAAACATATGTCACCGATGAACAGGCTTAAAAAGAAAATAAATGATTTAATGACAGAAGTTGCACGTCAACATCCATACATACCAAAGGAGGCTCGCTTATTGGGCGGGGCGTTTCTCGAAAGAATTGACGAACTACGCAACGGGCCAATGGGTCTTTTTTCATTAAAGAAAAATCAACTGGAAACTGAGCAAAAAATTAATGCGGCGCTTAAGCAAATCCGTACCGTATCCGAACGTTTTCTTGGTGCATCTGAGGTAGTTATAAAAAACATAAGGTCCGCACTATCTGAAAGAGGGGAGAAAACCAGTCGCGATCTAACTCTTATTAAAAATTTGGTGCTGGGGCTTTTGCTGCTTTCTTCTCTTATATCCGTAATGACATTTATTTACATAAACAAAACTGTTTTAAACAGGTTGGATCAATTGCGCCGTTCCATGTTGACCCACGCTGGCGGAGAAAATGAACCAATAGACACATCGGGCAACGATGAATTGGCAGAAATGGCCATATCGCTTGGATATTTTGTTGACGCCATTCACACCCGTGAAGAAAGCTTGCTTGATGCCCGCGATGAAGCAGAGCAAGCAAACGTCGCCAAAACCAAATTTCTGGCCGCCGCTAGCCACGACCTGCGCCAACCGTTACAAGCGCTTAATCTTTTTGTATTTGCCCTGGATGGCAAAGAAGATGATCCTGAAAAAAAGGAAATTATTACCCTTATTCGCAACTCGCTTGATTCTTTAAAAGAATTACTTAACACCCTTCTCGATATATCCAAGCTTGAAGCTGGTGTTGTTCATCCACAGGTTCGTGATTTTTCAATCAGTGGCGTTATGGAACGCATTACAACTGAAATGGAGCCAGTGGCATGGAAGCACAACCTTCAAATTAAGTGCATTCCATCATCCGCCAATATTCATTCGGATCCGCTATTGCTTGAAACCATACTTAGAAACCTTATTGATAACGCAATTAAGTATGCCGGCGATGGAAGAGTTCTTGTTGGCTGCCGCCACCGGGAAGGTAAATTAAGAATTGAAGTGTGGGATTCAGGGCCGGGAATAGCCGAAAACGAAAAAGACCTTATATTTAATGATTTTTACCAAATAGATAATGAAGCAAGAGTGCGCTCGCAGGGTTTGGGTTTGGGTCTTTCTATTGTGCAGCGCCTAAGCAAGCTGCTTGGTCACGAAATTAGTTTTTCTTCTACCGTTGGCAAGGGAACCAATTTTTGCATATCTGTTCCTATGGCAAATGAAGATATCAAGATTCAAGATATCCACGAAGAACCAATTAATGTGTCGGGCAACAAAGAATGTATCGCAATAATTGAAGATGATGAAAGCGTTATTTCTGGGCTTGTGGCGGCACTCAAAAGTTCTGGATACAAACCCTACGTTATTAAAAACCTTAGCGCTAAATCAATTAAGGGGGGCAAAGGTGGATTGCCGGACGCGGTCATCCCCGATCTTATAATTGCCGATTACCGCCTTGATGCCGGAGTAACCGGACGTGACGCCATAACCAAGGTAAGGAAAGAATTGAACACAAATATTCCTGCAATAATTATTACGGGCGATACCGCGCCGGAACGATTGCGCGAAGCCAAAGAAAGCGGATTTGATATTTTACACAAACCGGTAAAACCCGAAGACTTGCTAATATCTGTCAAACGAACGCTTTTAAATTCAGCCGAAAAAAAATTAGTGAAGTAAAATTAGCCCAAAAAATTAGCTGAGCAGCTGCGTTCCGCGCGGTATAAGGCCAATTCGCATTGCAGAATATGCTGCTTCGGTTCGGTTTGCTGCATCAAGTGCCGTTATAATTGCCGATATATGAACGCGAACGGTATTTTCCGAAATGCCAAGGTTATGGGCTATTTCCTTGTTTGAGCTTCCAGTCGCCATAAGACGAAGAACCTCAAGTTGGCGACGGGTTAAGTTTGGAGCATTACCATCTCCGCGCTTGGCACCATTTTCACCAAAGCCCGGTGGCATACAAACACCGCCAGAAATAACCAGCTTAAGAGAATTAATCATAACGTCGCCGGATGCTGATTTAGGGATATATCCTCTTGCGCCTAATTCCATTGCCCGGGAAATAGTTACCTGATCTTCCATGGCGGAAAGTATTACAACTGGTATTTCGGGGTTGCTGGCGTGAATGGAAATTAATGCTTCCATTCCATTGCCGCCGGGCAAGTCCAGATCCATCAAGATCAATTCCGGATGCGGCTGGGCACCAACCATATCAATGGCTTCTTTTCCTGAGCCAGCCTCGGAAATTTCCAAATCATCACCAAGCTGTTTAAGCACCAGAACTAATCCGGCGCGAAATAATTTGTGATCGTCTGCAATAAGTATCCGCATTAGTTTCCTCGCCCTTTCCCCGCTACAGAGTACAAAACATACCCAGCACAATCGTTATAGCATTGCAGGCAAAATTTAAGAATATTCAATTTAATAGTCTAAATTTACTAGCCCTGTCACCCGTACGGGCAATACCTGTTTTTTCCAAAAATACTAATGTTTTCCAGTGTGTTCGTTGGTATTCGTACCCATTCGTTATACCAATGAATTCTCCTGAAATAGGAGAGTTAATAAGTTCAGCTATCTTTAGCCGGTGAAAGCTTTTTAGTTTTCACCGGTTTTTTTACAAAAACAGACCCTGCTGTAATGCGGTCATATAAAAAACCGTTCCCGCAATTATGCTTAAAAGAGAGTTTCCCTTCCACAAATGTACTGCTGTGGTAATGCCAAGCGCGATTAATTCATTTGCGCCATAAGGTGCATTGGTCAGTTCAATGGATTTAAGGCTGTATAAAACCAAAATGGTCATAACCGCTGGCGGCATATAACGACCAAGAAAATCAAGCGTTGGGTGATCGCCCCTTCCCTTAAGCGCCACAAATGGAAAAACACGCGTAGCAAAAGTGGCAACAGCCATAACCACAATAACGCCAAACAAATATAGGGTGTCGGTCATTTTACCATCTCAATTTTTGATTTGGCGGTAAATAAAACCGTTATGGATAACCCAATGGCAACTAGCAACATTTGTTCTGGAAAAAACCATATGGAAAATAGCCCGCATGCCAGTGCAATAATAAATGGTATTGGATTTTTGATTTGTTTCCATTGC
The DNA here is from genome assembly GCA_030638205.1 of Thalassospiraceae bacterium. Taxonomy (GTDB): domain Bacteria; phylum Pseudomonadota; class Alphaproteobacteria; order Rhodospirillales; family Magnetovibrionaceae; genus DAOVVL01. The sequence continues at coordinate 10,783 of DAOWFB010000051.1, read as the reverse complement.
TCAATAAGCAAAACCATAAACAATGCGCTTAATGCAAAATCCATCCCCCTGGCATCGAACTCAACCGATGCACCTAGCAATGCACCCAAGGCACAGCCGACAACCCAATATGAATGGTTAAATGCAGTTAGGGCGGCATAATAATTTTGATCATCTTCGCCCGCTGGCGGGTGGGTAGAGGTAACCAACGAATAGGTTTCATCGGTAAGGCCAAAAATCATGTAAAGCTTTTTAATTCCCGTGGCGCGGTATCGTTTTAATAATGAAATACCAAAAAACATGTGTCTGGAATTAAGAACCAGCGTAGACACCGCAACCTCAAGAAAACCTGCGTGCGCCGCCAAAAGACCAACCGCCATAAATTGCGCGGCACCGGCAAAAACAAAAATTCCCATAACCGCCGCCAAATACCAAGCAAACCCAAGATTTTGAAACAAAACCCCGAACGCCATGCCCAACGGCACATAGCCAAACATTACCGGCACGGATGATTTGAAGGCGTGTTTTAGGGTGGATGATTTCATATTTGGATTTGACCATATTAATATTAAAAAAGAAAACCCCAGCGTTTTCGCTGGGGCTATGATGGTGGGCCATACTGCGAAGCAGCGAAGCTGCGTGCAGAATAATAAAAAGTGCCCAAAACAAAACCCCAGCGTTTCCGCTGGGGTTATGATGGTGGGCACGACTGGGATTGAACCAGTGACCTCCTCGATGTCAACGAGGCGCTCTCCCGCTGAGCTACGCGCCCAATTATTTTGTGTCTTAACCACAAAAATATGGCTCGGGAACGCGGATTTTTAGTCCGTTCCGGGGCCAAAGGCAAGCCCCTGACTGCCCCGGCTACCGGGCGCTACATATATTCTGGCATATATTCTGACATGCACGCTGGCATATATGCTGGTTTATGGCCCGATCCATAGGTATAAACTGACCTATGAGCGATCAGTTTATAAATGGCAGCGAACGGGCGGTTGAAATAAAGCTGCCGGCCAGCCAAACATCACCCGTGGTTTATTCATCCCCCCACAGCGGGCGGATTTATCCGGATGCGTTTAAAAAAGCATCGGTGTTGGGCGCGGTAGCGCTACGCCGTTCGGAAGATGCATTTGTTGATGAGCTTTATTCATCTGCGCCCGATGCAGGCTCGCCCTTATTGCTGGCGCGTTTCCCCCGGGCCTATGTGGATCCCAACCGTGAAATGTGGGAGCTCGACCCAACCATGTTTGACCAAGCCCTGCCCGATTATATTAATGTGGCATCACCCAGAATTCGTGCCGGCCTTGGCACCATTGCCCGGGTGGTAACCAATGGAGCAAATATTTACAAAGGCGCCATCGATTTTGCCGAGGCCCAACAACGCATAGAAAAATGCTACAAGCCATTTCATGAAACACTGGCCGGATTATTAGAAGGCACGGTTAAAAAATTCGGCGCTTATTTGTTAATCGATTGTCATTCGATGCCGTCTATTGGTGGGCCAATGGATAAAGACCCCGGGCTTGACCGTGTTGATATGGTGCTGGGCGATGCCAATGGAACATCTTGCGCTGGTGCTGTTTCAAAGCTAGCCCGTGAAACCCTAGAAAGTTTTGGCTACCGAGTTGTGATGAACAAACCCTATGCCGGCGGTTTCACAACCAGAAACTATGGCAAGCCATATGCTGGCCGTCACGCACTGCAAATTGAGGTTAATCGCGCGCTATACATGAACGAAGACACGGTTTCCCATGGCCCCGGGTTTGATGAATTAAAAAATAACTTAGACCAATTAATATCAACGCTTTCGGCCATCGACCCCGATTTACTAAAAGAGAAATAAAACAAACATGAATAAAGAAACGCAAGCTACTGAAATTATCATTAGAGATTGCGAAGCCGCTGACATGGACGCGGTAACGCGCATTTATGCCCACCATGTTGAGCGAGGCCTTTCCAGCTTTGAAGAAACTGCGCCTGATGTTCAGGAAATGACAGGTCGGCATTATGCTATTTTGCAAAGAAATCACCCCTTTATGGTGGCCGAAATAAATGGCCGGGTATTAGGATTTGCCTATGCATCGACCTTTCGCCCACGCTCGGCCTATAATTTCACAGTTGAAAATTCGGTCTATGTTGAACCCAGCGCAACCGGGCAAGGGATCGGCTCAAAACTTATTGAGCAATTAATCGATACCTGCACCGAACTGGGCTTTCGTCAGATGATTGCTATAATTGGCGATACCGAAAACCATGCATCAATTCGCCTGCATGAACGGTTTGGCTTTAAACAAGTCGGGCTATTGAATGCAACCGGGTTCAAATTTGGGCGTTGGGTCGATACCGTAATAATGCAACGCAGTCTGGGTGATGGTAATACCACCCTTGCGTGAACTGCTTTCTAGATATTTTTAACGTGTAAACAAATTATGGCCTTGCCTCATTGGGCAGGTACGGGTATTTGAATTGCCCGACTGACATCAAAACTTGGCCTTAAAACAATGTTGCTTTGGCCAAGGCCCGTAACCATATATAACCGACACCGCCCATAAGGCCCCCATAAGGAATAATTTATTAAAACCATGGCTATTCCAGATCAAACAACCAGTAAAAATACTGTCCGCCCAAATAATGAAGTTCTAACCGCAATGGTCGAATTAAACGGCAAGCGCGTTGTCGATATTGGCTGTGGCGAGGGATCGCTTGTTCGTTTGATGACGCGCCATGGTGCAAAAGCATTTGGGGTCGACAATAATCCGGCGCAGCTTGAAAAAGCAGGGGCCGCCAAACCAATATCCCATGAAATTTTTCATCAGGGAAATGCTGAAAACCTTCCATTTGACGACGGCTGCATGGATGTTGCTGTTTTTTTTAACAGCCTCCACCACGTTCCGGCCCAAGGCATGGAAACAGCCCTAAGCGAAGCTCACCGCATATTAAAGACGGGCGGAATTCTTTATGTTTCAGAACCATTGGCAAGTGGGGCACACTTTGAATTAATGGCTCCAATTCACGACGAAACGAAGGTTCGCGCTCAGGCCAGGGATGCGCTAGATAGCGCGAATAGCCTTGGGTTTGAAAAGATGGATGAGGTCAACCATGTCCATATGGTGAGCCTAGCTGATTTTGATGCCTTCCGTGAACGGATGCTGCGCATTAACCCAGATCGCGCTGATGACTTTCCTAAATATGAGGCAGAGCTCAAAAACCTTTTTACTAAACTTGGACAAAAAACCACAAATGGTCTTGAATTTGCCCAACCCATGCTGGTCGAAGTTTTCAAAAAAACCTGATTCCTCAATATTTTTTCGTCTGTTTTTTACCATTTTTAACGGTTTTCACCCTTTCTTCACCAGAGATGGCCTTATAATGGCCGGGTATAGTGCGCTATAATGTTTGCGCATGGCCGATTCTTAAAATTAGGCAACAACGATGGACGATGATGACATAACAGACGAAGGCGACCAGCAAGAAGCATTGCTTGATGTTCCGCTCGAAGTAACGGCGGTTCTTGGTACTTCATACATGAAAGTAAGCCAGCTTCCTAAAATGGGTCGTGGCGCGGTTGTGCAACTTGACCGTAGCGTTGGCGAAGACATCGAAATACGTGCAAACGGCAACTTAATTGCCCGTGGCGAAGTTGTTGTGGTTGAAGACCATCTTGCCGTTACCATGACAAAAATCATCAAAACCCAAATAAAAACCTAAAAACAAATGGCCCTGCAAACAGTTATCTTTCCGGTAACCAGCCTAAGGCAAAATTGTTCCATCATCTGGTGTGACGAAACAAACCGTGGCGCAATTATTGACCCCGGCGGTGACGCAGAACAAATAATCGAAGCTGTTAGTAAAACCGGAATGAAGCCAGAACTGGTGCTTATCACCCATGGTCATTTTGACCATGCAGGCAGCGCCGCAGAAATTGCGGAAAAATTTGATGTTCCAATCGAAGGGCCGCATCTAGAAGATAAATTCATGATAGATGGAATGGCCGAACAGGCGGTGATGTTTGATGCGCCTTGGTGCGAGACGTTTTCACCCAGCCGCTGGCTTGAAGGTGGCGACAGGGTAAAATTCGGCAATGTTGAAATGGATGTTATTCACACCCCCGGTCACACACCCGGTCACGTTGTTTTCTATGACAAAGAAACCGATTTGGCATTTGTTGGCGATGTAATTTTCAAAGGGTCTGTCGGGCGAACAGATTTTATCAAAGGCGACCAGCAGGCGCTTATTTCATCTATCCGTGAAAAACTTTTCCCTCTTGGTGATGGCGTTACGTTTGTGCCTGGTCACGGCGCAACGTCAACTTTTGGCATTGAGAGAAAAAGCAATCCTTTTGTAAGTGATGATGCTGTTAGTTAACTGCACCATGCCCCACCTTGCTGCTAGCAAACCAAAACAAAGAACCGATCTCTTTTCAACCGCACCTTCGATGGTGCTTGAGCATGCTTTAATGGCCAATATTATACCATATATATTTGTATATATTCCTTGAGCCAAATCAGCAAGCAGCCTTAACCAGCCTTGGGAGGATGCCCGGGTGACGATGCACACAGCCATACTGCCCCCAAGCGCCCATAAAGTGCCCATAAATAACGCTGAAACAATCTCTTAACGCTTATGGCGATATTATTGGAGCGGTAGCAGGTGCGCCTGCAAATTAAACATGAGAACAAAAAACATGATTTCGAAGCCATTATTAACTGCGGGCCTAACCGCAGGTGCCCTTACGGCAGGTGCTTTTTTATTACTTAGCTTTTCAAGTGGCCAAGCAAGCAATGGCGCAGCTTTGCTTGATGCCGCCAGAACCGCAGGTAACAACGTATCGCTGGCACCCATATCGTTGGGCAACCCACAGGCAGCCGGAACACTTGCCGCATTTTCCCCTTCCTCTTCCTCTTCCCCTTCCTCTTCCCCTGGGCCAAGCAACCAAGAAGATAAATTAGGTTTCCCATCAAACCTTTTTGGTGGGGCTGACAGCATTACAACTTATGAAAAAACAGTAGTGGTAAAATCTGGTGATATCCTTGCAAAAATACTTGCCCGCGCCGGTGCCAACAAAATTGAAGCAGAACAAATAATTAAATCCCTCTCCGGCCTGTTTGATCCGCGCAGCCTAAAGGTAAAGCAAAAGATTTTTGCGCGTTTTTCAACAGCATTTCCAAGCGAAGACAATTCAAATAATCCGGGTAAAGATGTATTTGTCGGGTTGGTTATACCGCTTGATTATCGAAACCAGATTGAGGTCTCTAAAAATAACGCATCATCTAATATCGGCTTTAGTGCAAAAAAAGTTAACCTTGAGCTTCATCCTGAAAATGTTCGTGCCGAAGGTAAAATTAATTCCAGCCTTTATCTTGCCGCCGCAGGACAAGGGGTTACACCGCCGGTCATAAATGAACTTATTCGTATTTTCTCATGGGATGTAGATTTCCAGCGTGACATCTGGAAAGGCGATGGGTTTGAAGTAATGTACCATCGTTTTTATGATGATGATGGCAATGCCATTTACGACGGCACCATAAAATACGCCGCCCTCTCATTGCAGGGAAAGAAAATAGCTATCTATCTGCACACCCTCAAAGACGGCAGCACGGACTATTTCAACGAAAACGGACAAAGCGCACGCAAGGCGCTAATGCGAACCCCTATTAATGGCGCACGGCTTTCATCCAGCTTTGGCAAACGCAAACATCCGATTTTAGGTTACACCAAAATGCACAAGGGCTCAGATTTCGCCGCCCCCCGTGGCACCCCAATTTATGCCGCCGGCAACGGCACAATTGATAAATCTGGCCGCAATGGTGCCTACGGTAACTATATACGTATTCGCCATAATTCCCAATATTCCACCGCCTACGCCCACATGAAATCCATTAAGCGAGGAATGGGCAAAGGCAAACGCGTCACCCAGGGTGAGGTAATTGGCTATGTCGGCACCACCGGGCGTTCAACTGGGCCGCATTTACATTATGAAATACTTCGCGGTGGGCGCCAGGTTAACCCGCTCAGGGTAAAAATGCCTTCGGGTAAAAAACTAAAAGGTGGCGAATTGGCGCGCTTTAAAACCGCACTGGCAGAAATAAGCCGTGAGTGGGCCAAGCTTGAAACCGAAAGCGATCAATTGGCGGAAAAATAATTACACTCAACAAAAAAATAAAAAAGTTTAAATTAAAGCGATAAAAAAGGGCATGGGGTGCTTATGGGTGGCGAGCTAGCCTACCTCAAAACGCCATTGGCAAAAAAACCTAGACATCTGCCACTTTATTAAGAAATACTATACTTAGAAACACTATAACTTGTCAGCAACTGTAGCGGGTGGCATCATATGTTTGAAACTGCAACCAAAACGGGACATGGGCATGACCGACAGGAATGGTGCACACTCACTTTCTGATGACACCGCGATTACAGGACGACGCAGCTGGGAACGTCTCGAATATCAGACCAGCATGGTGCTGGTTATGGACGACGGGCAACGCTTCGAGGGTAAAACCACAGATGTCAGTCTCAGCGGGGTACTGCTTGTCACCCCCATTCCACCCAAGGGCGTCAAACTAGGCGACAAGGGTAAGTTGCATATTGTGCCCGCCGAAGAAGAACTCATTTTCTCCTGTCAGGTAATGCGGGCAACCCCAGAAGGTATTGGCCTGAACTTCCACGACAATAATGCCACCTTCGGAATGTACATCACACACGGCATGATGCTTGACCTGTTATCCAGCATAAATAATTCATTTTCCGCTTCACTTGATCTAAACACCACGCTTGAGACCAGCGTTTCCCATATTAAAAACTATCTGCAATCCGAAGCCGCTTCTTTGTTTCTAGTTGATGAGGACAACAACGATATCGTTTGTCGCGCCTGTTCGGGACCGATTGATATCACCGGAACAAGATTAGAAATTAACGAAGGCATCGTCGGAAGGGTCATCCATCGCGGCGAAGCCGTTATCGTTAACGATGTCAAAAAGGATTCCTTTTTCTCCAATAAGGTGGATGAGATCACTGGCTTCAAAACAGAATCCTTGCTCTGCGCCCCCCTGCAAATCAAGGGTAAATCCATTGGTGCGCTTGAGATAATCAACAAACGCGGCAGCGGTTTTTTTGCTGGCCATGACCGGATAGTATTGACCGCACTGGCGTCGGCAGCGGCTATGGCCATTCATAATGCACGCCAATCCGTCGCCTTGGTTGAGAAGGATGCCATCGAAAAAGCCAGTCATGCGAAATCAGATTTTCTTTCTTCCATGAGTCACGAGCTCCGTACCCCGATGAATGCAATTCTCGGCTTTTCGGAAATGCTGTTGCTGGAGCCGAACAGCTCCCTTGCACAAAACCACAGGGAAACTGTGGAACAAATTTTTAATAGCGGTGGACATCTTCTCAACCTTATCAATGAAATTCTTGATCTGGCTCAAATAGAAAGCGGTAAATTATCCATTTCAATTAGCGAGGTTGCACCGCAGGAAATTCTTGAGGAATGTTTTGCCATGAACCAACCGTTGGCGAAAAAAAACAACGTTACCTTAAAAGATGAGACAGCTAATGTGCAGCTACCGACGATTTGGTCCGACCCTCTACGCTTTCGTCAAATCATTATCAACCTGCTTTCCAACGCGGTGAAATACAACCATAAAGACGGCGATGTTACCGTATCGGTTGAGCGCACCTCTGATGGCATGCTGCGCTTTATGGTCGCCGATACCGGACGCGGCATCGCAAAGGAGGAGGAATGCCTTATCTTTGAGCCCTTTACCCGGTTGGGAATTGAGGGCAGCGCTCAAGAAGGTACCGGCATCGGCCTTACTATTACCCATAGGCTGGTTGAGATGATGAACGGGCGCATCGGCTTTGAAAGCACCATCGGGAAAGGCACGACTTTCTGGGTAGATATGCCCATCGCCGATGAAACAAGCCTAAGCTAAACCATAAAATAAACAACATGACGCCAGTTGGATATCTAGCCGGATATATGGTGGCGACGCTCGTGCAGTGCCTGCCTGATAACTTGAATAGCAGAGTAGAAAAACAACCCCGCCATAAAAATGGCTACGATTAAATCGGGCCAAGGTGCCCCGCTAAACCAAACAGCACCCGCCGCCAACATAACCGCAATATTACCGATGGCGTCATTTCGGCTGCATAGCCACACCGACCTAACGTTGGCATCACCGTCTTTGTAACGCATCAACAACAACACGCTGGTAAGGTTGGCTACCAATGCCAACAATCCAACGGCGCCCATTATCTCAGGCCTAGGCATGTCCAAAACAAAAACCTGATAAATGGTTGAGCCAAGCACCCATGCACCCACTGCGCCCAAGCTAATGCCTTTTAACAAGGCCGCCGTTGCCCGCACCCTAAGCGACATCCCTATCACATAAAGACTAAGGCCATAAGTTGCGGTATCGCCCAAAAAATCCAACGCATCGGCTTGTAGTGCCTTTGACCCGGCAAAGGCACCCGCCGCCAGTTCGATGATAAACATCAATCCATTAATAATGATAACAACCCAAAGGACGCGCTTGAATTCGGCGGATAGCCCGTCAAATTTTGGCTCACAACTACAACCTATGGAGCTCATTAGCGTGCATCTCCTGCTTGGCAATATTTTTATAGTATAGCTGTAATGGCTACAGCCGCTGTAACCTCAATAAAAAAGTTGGGCAAATAATCTAATTATAATTCAATCTGGCCCTTTATATTCAATTTTGTTAATGTTCCATGGTAAAAATCTCAAATGTTTTGAGGAAGGCCTAATTAAACACTTATAAAATGTAGTAGAAAATAATACTTCACTTTTTTTGCGTAAAATAGTATTAGCCCACCCAAGACACTTTTTAACCAGCTAACCAGACAATTTTAAAGCGCCCCATCGGGCAATGATTTTGAAAAAGGAACTATGATGTCAAATTTAGTACAACCCCACGGGGGAGAAGGGCTTAAACCGTTGCTGGCGACGGAAACAGAGCGTGCGGATCTTAAAAAACACGCCGAAAGCCTGAAGCAGATTCCAATGTCGAGCAAGGAAACCTCTGACGTATTGATGTTTTCCATGGGCGCCTATACCCCGCTTGACGGTTTCATGGGTCGTGACGATTGGCTGGGCGTATGCACCGAAATGAAGCTGAAAAACGGCCTGTTCTGGCCCATCCCCGTCACCTTGTCGGCAGACGAAGTATTGGCCGCATCCATCGGCGACGGCGAAGAGGTTGCCTTGGTAGAAGAAGAAACCGGTCTCATCATGGCCATCATGGAAGTCACCGAAAAGTTTGATATTTCCGCCGAAGACAAGGCGCTTGAGGCCCAGCACGTTTATACCACCACCGACAACAAGCACCCCGGCGTACAAAAAGTAAACGAACAAAAGGGTGTAGGTCTAGCAGGTAGCGTAACGGTCATCGACGAAGGTGAATTCCCATCGCTCTTTGGTGATCTATACCAGCGCCCGGCCGACGCCCGTGCCGAGTTTGCAGAAAAAGGTTGGTCCAAGGTTGCAGCGTTTCAAACCCGCAACCCCATGCACCGCAGCCACGAACATCTGGCAAAAATCGCGGTCGAAGTTACCGATGGCGTTTATATCCACCAGGTATTAGGCAAACTTAAACCCGGCGACATTCCTGCCGAAACCCGCACCAAGGCTATTCAGGCGATGATCGACAACTACTTCGTCAAGGGAACCGTTATTCAGGCGGGCTACCCCATCGAAATGCGTTATGCCGGACCACGCGAGGCGTTATTTCACGCACTAATCCGCCAGAACTACGGTTGCTCGCACCTTATCGTTGGCCGCGACCATGCGGGCGTGGGCGATTATTACGGGCCGTTCGATGCTCAACACATATTCGATAAGCTGTGGGACGGTGCGCTGGAAACGGTGCCGCTGAAAATTGACATCACGTTCTATTGCTCCAAATGCATGGGCATGGCCACCGCCAAGACCTGCCCACACGATAAGGAGCACCACGTATCCATTTCCGGCACCAAACAGCGGGAAATGCTGGATGCGGGCGAAGATATCCCGCCCGAATTTTCCAGGCCCGAAGTGGTCGAGGTTCTACAGGCGTACTACAGAGGCCTGAAATAGACTCCAAACACAGCTAAAAAAACCGCATAAAAACGGGGGCATTTAAGGGTAAAACCTTGGATGCCCCCTTTTTATTATAAAATAGAATATATCAAATATTGTTCATATCTTGCTGAAAAACATGAAAAAAATTTCATATGTATCACCAGAGGATTCCAATTTCTCGTTTAATTGCCAATGATCAGACATTCTGGTTGTCAAATGATGATTCATTTATATACTATATCTCTAATGTATGGGCACCCATTACAATCAATAATAATGTATGGGGGCTTGCTCTGTAGGTTTGTCAATAATCTACGTTTTCAACAGGGGAGAACTTGATGTTCACTAGTAATCCGTTCGCCGATCTTGTGGCGACAATTCCACTCGAAATTATTCAAGGCTACGTTGTCTTAATGGCCATTCTGGTCGTTGGCGGCACCGCTTTGGACATGATCCACAAGAAAAGCGCTCAATATTTTTTCGAAAAAGGTGAAAAGCTCAAAGCTGACCGCGAGCGCGTGCTCGGCGCCGGTGAAAAAGTCGGAATTGCCATTCAAACCGTTGTGGTCGATGTGGCTACTTCCGGTGAATTCTGCAACCCAAAACGCCGCATATCGCACCTGTTCACAATGTACGGGTTTATTTTATTCCTCGTATCAACCATTGCCTTGGTGTTTGCCTATCCAACCCACGCAGCACCGACCATCGTGTCCCAGCTGTGGCACT
>DAOWFB010000133.1 GCA_030638205.1 Thalassospiraceae bacterium | reverse complement strand
CCAGAGCTATCGACATCGGTTGCAAGGTCGGTGGTGGTGTAATGCCAGAGCGTGAACCCGTTGGCATACGCCAGAACACTTAGATCTTTGGATTGAAATGCCATTGCATCACCTCCTTTAAGCTTCGAGGCAGCGCAGGCTGACAACGCCGGAGGCGTCAATCAGGCCAGAGCCCTGGCTCATTGAGTTATTGACGAAATGCGCAGCCCTATCGCCGTGCCAGGTGATATCGGATTTTACTTCCGAACCGATGGCATGGCTGACGGCGCTTTTGTGATACCAATAGCAATAACGAACCGATGCCGCAGCGGTTAAGCCCGAATGCGGTATCCACAGGGCACCAAGCCAGCGTTTGGCCTGTGTGCCTTTCCATGGCAATTCGTCTTGGCCGACATAATCGGCGTTGGCGAATTCAGCTATGCCCAAAAGATCCGACCACTGTTTCCAGCCGACAATGGCAAAACGGTCACCATCATCGGGAACATCGGCTTCGCCCAGCATTTCAAATGCAGACAGAACCTTGTCCTTGGTTAGCCCATCAACGCCGCTACCGGCATAGTTGGTGGATTTATCCATTTCAGAAATAATCAGTTCATCGGTTTTACGACCCAATGCATAAGCACCGGCCCGGGCTACGACTTGCTGTTCGTTGATATTAGTTTTCAACTCGTCTAGCTGATCAACCCAGTCACCAGCGTAGTAATCATAAAGATTAACTTCGACCGGTGTGTGGTCAACGTTCATTACCGGCACCTTGCCGTGGCGTGCCTTGGTCGATGCGGTGCCCTTGCCTACCTTTTGAAAGGTAGTAGAGGAACCGACAACGCTGTCCTTGGTGCGCACGGTGTTGCGAAGCTTTGATCCCATCTGCTGGTATTGCAGGTGAACCTCGGCTTCAAAGTGGCGGATGAACGATTGTTCGACGGATGTCGACATATGCGTCTCCTTTTTAAAAGTTAGTTTTTAGGGTTTGTTGCAATGCTTTTCGGTTATGGCGCACCGCCGAAAAGAACTGCTGGGTATTCCACCGGGCCGCGCGCAACAAAGGCACAAAAAAACCCGCATAATTTGCGAGCTGTGTAAAGTTTGCGCGGTTATCCGGTGAGGAATTATTGTTAGATAAAATAAACTAAATTTATAATGTAATGGGCAAAAATTGGCGGCAGCAATGATTTAGCCCTCATATAAAGAACCATCAAAAGTATTCCTGTGAAAAATGCGGTTATCATCGCAGCTGGCCCGTGTGACCAATGAAAAGCTGCAAACACAAAAGATGATATAAGAATTATCAGTATTTTATTTTTAGTAAATTTTTCAAGAACATATTTAAATATACCGCGACATGTAATTTCTTCAGCCACGGCAACAAGGGCCAGACCGATGCTCAAGTCAAACAACTTAAGCCAGTGCTCCGATATTTTTGGGTATGAAAACAATACAGCATCGTTGCCGCCAAACAGCAAATAAAGCCTATATCCAATTAGATAATCAAAAAGCAATGTAGCAGAAGCAACCGCTGCCGCGCCCAACCACCAATTAAAATTTGCGTTTTGCATAGTTAATGCAGATTGAACCACCCGGCGAAACTCCGGCACCAATAGCACAATAACAAATGTTGAAAGCCTGGTTACGTAATCAATCTGCAACCAGTAGATGGGATCGGGTTGTCCCAGCAAAAAAAGATCGTTTATAAAATTTGGCGACAATAAAATTATCAGCCACATTACAATTCCCGATAATGATTTTGCGCTTTCCCGATTGTTCATATTCAGGCCCGTTCAAATTATCGCCAATTAGGTTAGATGGTACTTGTATAAACCAGACTATACAAATTAGTGCCTTTTTCCGCCTATAAGCTTGCCGCTAATGCCATCTTCTGATTTCAACTGTCCGATTATTCCAAGTGCCTTCAATATTATATTATCGGGATCAGCATTTTTCTCCAAAGCTCCGCCATTGATTAAGTACTTAATAATTTTATCGTCGCTCCATTTTTGCATTTCATCATCAAGCTGGATGCTGATATCGGTTTCACCAATTTGATAAGAACGTTGTTTGGCATCAATGCCACTGGTATCAATGCGTTTGAACGCAAGCGATGGATGGCTGACAGTTTCGCCATCAGGTTTTACCAAGCCATCAACCGCAAGATTTTTTTCTTTTTGAAAATCTTTTACCGCGCCTTCTAACCGCTGACCAAAATATCCGGTTGGGCCATCGGTTTTTTCAATATCAAGATGCCCGGCTGCACCCATTAAGGCCTCAACCTTGGCCACATCCAGCGGATTGTTTTCTTGGTTCCGGCCAACGGCGGCGGAAAGTTTAAACAGGTCTTCTTCGGTTACCGTTGCTTCAATTGTGTTCATTTTATTCTCCATTAAAAATAAGAAAGCCGCCGGTGGCGGTAGCTGACGTTCATAAAGAAAATCAGAACCTGCCAACCGACGGCAAAAAGGGCGGAACGCATTTTTTGTGTGTGCCGGCACCGCCCATGCACTCAAAGCCTTGGCCAATCCCTTGAGGGGAGGAAGGGATAGCGGCAAGAACCTTAAGTGAATTTATTTAAGAGGCGGGATAAAGTTTTTCATAGCCGCCCCGCACCTGGGCAACCACATCGGGGTCGCGTTCGCGCCAATAACGGGGATCCTTCATTAACAGGCGCAATTCTCTTTCACTGGTGCCACTTGGGGCGGAACCGGCCCGGCCAATTACCGATGGTTCGTTTGCCCCCATCATCTGGTGCATGGCAATTACACCGTCATAGGTAGATGAAAGGGCATCAAAGGTTTCAACCGCCAAATTTTTAGCTCCCCACGAATTTATCTGGCGTGCGGTTTCGGCCCAACGTTCACGCCCGCCAAAATGGTTTTCTAATTTGTTTATCTGGCGTTCGCTTTGGGCATCGGCGGACATCTCCATCACTGCCGGGGCCAGCTGTTCAACACCCAAATCATAAACCACTTGCGCCTGTTCGCGGGTAAAACCGGCTTCAAACAGGCGCGTGGCTATTTCGACATCAACCGGGGTCTCTTCGTCGCCCAGCATTACGTTATATTCGTCTGCGCTGGCCGGTATATTGTTTGCACCCAAACCATCGGTGCCGAAACGTTTTTCCAATTCGCTGTAAGAATTTGCCAAATCTTCGGTGCGAGCTTCGCCTTTTTCTTCGTCCCAAAACTTTTCCGCCAACCATTCGGGGCGTGGAGCTTCCTCTATAATTATTTCATCTTTAATTTCTGTTTTGGTTTCAGTTTCGGTTTCTTCTGTTTTAATTATTTCTTCTTCCATTGTTCTCTCCTTTATTCACCGCGCCCACGGCGGATTTGCGACATTACATAGGCCACCAATTGGCGCTGACCCTCGACGTGACGTAAAAGTGCGTTTTTTGCCCCCGGGCCCAGCCCTTGGGAAAAAGTTAGGGATTGCAAATGGGTCATGACCTTTTCCCCATCGGGGGTGGCAAACAGGCGGGCATATGTACGGGTTAATTCAACACCGGGGTCGGGCAATAAATTATCTTCCGAGCTGCCCCCTGCTTCGCCATCATTTTCAAACCATGACCAACCTTTTTTATTTTCTGCTTTGTTTTCTATTTTATTTTCAAAGGCCATCGTTTAGGGCCTCCTCTATCAATGTTGCAGCTTTT
>DAOWFB010000023.1 GCA_030638205.1 Thalassospiraceae bacterium | reverse complement strand
GGGGCTGTCAACAAAATGGATGGAAAAGTGGTGTTTTTGCCATAAAAATGCACAAAAATAGCTAAAAAACAGCAAAATCAGGCCAAAATTAATGGAGAATCATGATTTTAGGCGATAGCCGGTTTTAAACATTAACCAGCAGACAACCCATAGACCAAGATCCATGATTGCCACAACAACCATTCCGGTCGACAGCGAGGCATCGGAATAGCCAATAAATCCATAACGAAAACCATCAATCATATAAAAAAACGGGTTAAAATACGCAACTGCTTGAACTGCTTCAGGCAAACGATGAATTGAATAAAATGTGCCCGAAAGAAAAGACAGTGGCGTAATTATAAAATTGGTCAGGCCCGCTACGTGATCAAACTTTTCTGCCCAAACTCCACCGATTAATCCCAACAATGAAAGCATCAACGACGCGGCAACCGCATAGAACGCGATATAGCCAAAACTGTGTATTTGAAAAGGAACAAACAAGGCGGTAACCACCGCAACCGCAAAGCCTACCACCACGCCACGGGTAACCCCACCCAACGCAAGGGCAAATGTTAATTCATGGGCGGTAAATGGCGGCATTAGGGTATCGACAATATTTCCCTGAACCTTTGCAATCAGCATCGAGCTAGATGTGTTGGCAAACGCATTTTGTACAATTGCCATCATTATCAACCCCGGCAACAGAAACTGGATAAACGGAACTTCGCCAACAACCTTTATCTGCGACCCAATAGAAAGGGCAAAAATAGCCAGAAACAAAAGTGTAGTAACAACCGGGCCAATAATGGTTTGAGTATAAACCTTCAAAAAACGCCGAACTTCGCGCATATAAAGCGTATATACGCCGAGCCAGTTGTGTCTGCTTAAATTCTGTATGGGGTTTTGCCCAAGGTTTTTCATAGGTTTTTATCCAAGGCTGCGTAAAGTTCGGAAAATGTTCTTTTCACTATATAATCCTGCTTTAGTGATTCTCCAACCCCGGTTAACGGCGCGATGTAATATAATGAATAAAAACGACGAAGAAATAGATGGCGCAAAAGCTAGAAAGCCCAGAAAGCCCAAGGTCGTGCGCAAAATGACCGAAAACCGCCTTGCCAACATCGCCCTGCATTATCTGGAACGCTATTCCTCATCTGAGCAAAACTTGCGCCAAGTGTTGGAACGCAGGGTTATGAAGGCAGCCCACGCCCATCCAGAAACAGATATTGATGAGGCCAAAGGGTGGATAGACGCGCTGATTGTGCGCTATGTTGAAGTTGGGCTATTAAATGATGGAGCCTATGCTGAAGCAAAAACCCGTTCAGGTCTAGAACGCGGCGAAGCCCCACGGGTCATTGCCATGAAACTGGCACAAAAAGGAGTTTCAAAAGAAATATCCGATGCGGCATTGGAAAATTTATCCGAAGATTTTCCCAATCCTGAACTTCGGGCGGCGCTGACACTAGTCAGAAAAAAACGCATCGGGCCGTACCGCATAGACGAAGAAAAACGCAAAGAAATGCGAGAAAAAGATTTGGCAAAAATGGCACGGGCGGGATTTTCTTATGATATGACCAAGCGCATGATTGATGCAGAAAACATTGAAGAACTTGAGCTAGATATTGAAAATTCAAGATAACGACGAACTGGGACAAGGGGTCTTAAATACAAATGCAATCATTAAATAATTTTTGGCAAATAGTGCTCGACGTATGGCGCACTGGCATTTACGGAATTGATGTTAGTGCAATAATTGTTGCCCTAGGTATTTTTATTGCTTTTCTTGTTTTCCGCCAAGCCATAACCGCAATAATTTTAACTCCGCTTAAAATACGGGCAAAAAAATCAGCAAACGCGGTTGATGACAATATAGTTGAGGTTCTCGAAGGCCCGGTGCGAATGATTCCCGTTACCATGGGTTTTTTCTTTGCCGCTGAATATATGAAATTAGATTCAGGGTTGGCTGAATTTGCACATAATTTAGTTCGCTCGCTTATAGCCTTTATCATTTTCTGGGCGCTTTATCGCATGGTTAGTCCCCTTAGCCAACTTTTGGGAAAGCTGGAAAAAGTTTTTACGCCCGCCTTGGTTGACTGGCTGGTAAAGGCCATAAAAATAATGGTTGCCCTAATTGGTGCGGCCACAATTTTAGAGTTATGGGGCATAAAGGTTGGGCCCATCTTGGCAGGCCTTGGCCTGTTTGGCGTTGCAGTCGCCCTTGGTGCGCAAGATTTATTCAAGAACCTTATTGCCGGAATACTTATTCTGGCAGAGCGTCGTTTCAATAAAGGCGATTGGATACGGGTTGATGGCGTGGTTGAGGGAACTGTTGAAAGCATTGGTTTTCGCTCGACCATGGTAAGACGTTTTGACAAAGCCCCGGTTTATGTGCCCAACGCAAAACTTTCAGACAGTGCTGTTACCAACTTTACCGCCATGACCCATCGGCGCATTTACTGGCACATTGGGGTTGAATACAACACCACAATTGAACAGCTGCGCGCCATCCGCGACCAGATAGAAAATTATATTTTAGAAAATGATGATTTTGCCAACCCGCCAGAGGTTTCAACATTTGTTCGCATTGACCGCTTTTCAGACTCATCCATAGACATCATGCTTTATTGTTTCACCAACACCACGGTTTGGGGTGAATGGTTAGAAATAAAAGAAGAGCTTGCCTATAAAATTAAAGAAATTGTCGAAGGTGCCGGCAGCGGCTTCGCCTTCCCCAGCCAAACTCTTTATATTGAAAATATTCCCGGCGAACGGCCAGAAACATTTGTTCCGCCCAAAAACAAGTAAGAAAAATAAATAATAAAAAAGGAATTTTTCCATGAGCGTTACAATTTATCACAATCCGAAATGCTCTAAATCACGCGCCACATTACAGTTGTTGCAAGAAAATGGAGTAGAGCCAAAGGTAGTCGAATACCTGAGCAACACCCCAAGCGCCGCAGAATTAAAAGATATTCTGGGTAAACTTGGGCTTGGCCCACGCGATATTCTTAGAAAAAAAGAAGCAAAAGAAGAAGGCATCGCAAGCGATTTAGACGGCGATGCGCTTATCAAAAAAATGGTGGCTCATCCTCGCACCATTGAACGACCAATAGTCATTAATGGTAACAACGCCCGCTTAGGCCGCCCGCCCGAGCAGGTGTTGGAAATTATCTAATGTCTATTATTAATCCCAATTAATATCTAGGCATCGCGAATGGTTCCGAGGAATTTTTCCACCTCATCATTTAACAACCCAGACTGACGTCTAAGCTCGGTTGATGATTCTAATATCTGACTGGCACTTTGCCCTGTCTCTCCGGCACCTTGGGTAACAAGTGAAATATTAGAAGAAACCTCTTGGGTGCCGGCTGCAGCCTGTTCAACGTTACGAGCAATTTCCTGAGTTGCTGCACCTTGTTCTTCCACAGCCGCCGCAATGGTTGAGGCAATTTCGTTCATCTGATTAATGGTTCCACCAATAGATTCAATTGCAACAACCGCTTCTTGGGTTGCGCCCTGAATACCATCAATTTGTGCGGAAATTTCTTCCGTCGCCTTGGCGGTCTGCGTTGCAAGGTTTTTAACCTCTGACGCCACAACCGCAAAGCCTTTGCCGGCATCACCGGCCCGGGCCGCTTCAATAGTAGCGTTAAGTGCAAGTAAGTTGGTTTGATCGGCAATATCGGTAATAAGAGCCACAACCTCGCCAATTTTATTGGCGGCATTGGCAAGGCCTTTGACCTTTTCATTGGCGCCCTCAACCTCGGACACGGCTTCTGAAGATATTTGGGTAGATTGCGCAACTTGGCGCGATATTTCAGAAATAGAGCTGGAAAGCTCTTCCGATGCAGAGGCTACCGTTTGCACGTTGGTTGATGCTTCTTCTGCCGCCGCTGCCACGGTAGTTGACTGTTTGGATGTCATATCAGCGGTTGAGCTCATGCCTTTAGCAGTATCTTGCATTTCTTCTGCGGCACTGGACACCATTTCCACAACCGCACCGACACTGGCTTCAAACTGTTCGGCCATGGAAAGGCGGTCTTTACGGCGTTTCTCAACATTTAATCTTTCTTCTTCTTTGCGCTCGACCTCAGCTTCGTCGGCTGCCTGTAGTTTGCTTCGGGTATCGCTCAAAGTTTGCGCGACAACGCCGAATTCATCTGTGCGTTCACAACTAAGGCACATATCCGATGAATAATCCTGCTGAGAAACCAAGTTGATATCGGAAAGAAGACTTTCGATGCTGCCCTTGATAAGGGTGAAAAGATAAATGGCACCGCTAAGGGCGACCACCAAACCAATGGCCGCAAGGATTAAGTTGAGCTTTATAATCCCGGCATTTCCCTCACTTACATCAGCTGACATTTCCTGCAACTCGGAAAGTCGATTGGAGGTTGCGGTTTCAACCACAGCAATAAGAGAATCTAGGGTTTCGCCCATGGTTGCCGCAACCGCATCAAATGATCCCATCATTACGTTACCGCCAGAAGGGCCTTCGGCAACATAAACTTCGCCCATTTTAACGCCGGTTTCATAATAAGGAGGAAAGGCAGTCTCGACCTCATCAAGAGAGGTAAGAACCTCGGTCAGGTTAAGGGCGGTGGACAGCTCGCGCGCTTTGGCAAGGTCTAAATAAAACTGATCCGCATTGGCCTTGGCTTCATCAAAGCCATCGTTAAGCCCATCCAGTCCACGGGTGGCGGCAATATCAGAAATCCATTGCTGCACCTGAACAACATCCAGCTTCAAATCCTTGATGGTAGCTAGAAGCGGTATAGAAAGTTCACTTACCCTGCTTGCCGCTAACTGCGTAGATTCAAGTTTTGGAGTTTGAGTGCTGAGACTGTAAAGCGTTACCGCTGAAGCCCCGGAAAAAACAATGAGTATTAGAGCCAGAACTGCTACTAAGCGTGCTTTTATGGACATTTTTTTAACTACCCCCCCCAGGATTAATGACCAGCTTCATAAAATTAACGAAGCTGTTTATTATTTTAATGTTATTTACACAGAAATATCGACATTAATCACTACTAAAATATTAAATGATAATGCTTCTATTTCGCATTTAGACAGGTGGCAATGTCGCCAGTTGATGTAATTTGGGCAAACCTAGT
>DAOWFB010000048.1 GCA_030638205.1 Thalassospiraceae bacterium | reverse complement strand
TCTCCGCTCAGGCGCATAACCTTGCACCCGCCAGCACCCAGCGCCCGTGCGCTTGCAGCCGCCGCCGATGCCAACATATCGGTCAGGTCGGCCTCTTCGCGAATGGTGTTGACAATATGGCCAAGCATTCTTTCCCTGTGATGGACTTGTGCCAAGGCGATTTCCCGTTCGCGCTCACCGGTAACGTCACGGCAAACACCACGAATGCCGGCAAGTGATCCGTCTTCGTCATAAAATGGAATAGACGAAAGCAGTACGCACGCCATGCCGCCATCGGCACGGTTCATCCATATTTCTTCTTCTTCTATTACTTTTTCTGAAACAAATGGAACTGTTTTGTATTCATCTGCGCCCACAACAAAATCTTTTGGGCTGCGGCCGATCATTTCATCTGATTCATAGCCAAGGGCATTTGTTCTGGAAACAAATTGAAATTTTCCATCGCTATCAACTTCCCATGAAAAATCACTAAATACGTTAACCATATCCTTGTAACGCTGTCGCGATTCAACCAGCGCATCACGCAAATTATGTTCACTGGATTGGTCGTGGAATAAAAACAAGACATTTTCACCCAATACACTAGGGACTAGCGTCAATTGATAAACAGATTGTCCATTGGGCATGGGAAGCGTGATGGTTGTATTGAAAGTGCCTTTTGTTTTTTTTGTTATATTTATCAAGCGTGATAGTTCGCTATTTATATCACCTTCAAAATAATGCCTTAACGATGCGGCGTGACGATTTGCAAAAATGCTTCCATCTTGTGGATTATACAAAACTGCCGGTTCATCGTAACTGGCCACCATGGTTTGGCCCAACAAAATTGGGTCTTTTGTTGAATCTGCTATTGGGGCTAGATCATCGGTCATCAAATACACTTTTTACATAGATTGCATCTACCGTACATAAACCAAACCGAAGGGCCCCATCCTTCTAGTGTGCTATTTACAGCTCGAATATAGAACAAATAAGCGTTTACACCCTTATATAATCACCATATTTGCAGAAATATACGATATCTGGATTATATGCATACGCCAATATAAAGATGACAATACCACCTAGTTAAAGGGGGGGAAGAGGCCCATTTTAAGCAACTTCCCATAAACGAAAAAAAGGCTGCAACATTTTATATGTCGCAGTCTTTTTTGTTGCCCTCACTTCAATAGCTACCTTCACCTCAATAAATGAGTGATATTTCTTGAAATTACTGAGTTTTCTTGAAGTTGCTGCGTCTGGCAGCTTCGATTGTTTCTTGTGTTTGCTTCAATCCAGTACGAACCTTAGCCGATGCAGCCGCCTTTGCCCGGGCTTCAAAACGTGGGCTAACCCACATTTCCTTTGGTTCGGCCCCTGATGATTTGCTGATAGCAAACCTCATAATCTTAACCCCATCAAACTCAGGAAGGGAGTCTGTTTCCTCGGCACTAATAAGAGCGGTTCCAAACGCGCCACCATCAAATTTACTGTGCGGCACCCATTTACCGCCCTTAAGGACCATAACTCCGAAAAAAAATTCTGCATTATTTTGGGGTTGTTCGTTCATAATTTAGTGCCCATTCCCTGTTTCTGGTCTTATTTCTGGCCTTATTTCCGGGGAATATACAATCTGAGGCCCTCACCTTCAAGACATATCCTCAAGAGCAAGGCGAACTGCGGCCTCCACCATAATTTCCCGAGGAAATGCGTTATGATCACGCAATAGGCCGGATGCAATCTTGGCTCCCAATGAATTATTGCGGGCAAACGGCATGGCAACCGCTGTGTGGTCGGCATCAATGATGCCAAGCATGGTCGATCCGGGGATTATCATATCGCGCACCAGCACCTGCCCATCGTTGGCCAAATCATGGCGGTCTAGTATGGTGCGCATAAACCTGAATCCGGTGGACATATTATCCCTGCCCTCACCCTTATTTGGCCATGTGGCAATGGAAAAGGACTTAATGTGTTCTGGCATAGTAAATCTGGAAAGAAAATCTTTTCTGATTTCCGGCTCTAAATCTCTAAGCGCCAACTTGTCCCCGGTTGAGCATGTGGGAAGCGGGACATTAACCAATATTTTTCTAAGAACATACGGCAGCTCGGTGACAAGCGGCGACCCACCAACAGCACCGGTAACGCCAATAAATGCGTTTATATGCTTTGCCGTTTGGGGGAAACGGCTAATCATTTCCATAGTATCTAGCACGCCCTTTGAATGGGCAACGATGATAACCTTGTCATTTTCGCCCAATGGCAGATTGTCAATGGTATCCCTGACAATTTCAGAATTATGAACCGTGCCGCATCTGCCAGCGACCAATGCGGTTGTTGTATTTGCCCCAAGCTCTTTTAGGTGCGAAAGCGCGTCACCAAATACCGGTGCCATCCAGCGCATACAAGCGGATAAATATCCACCGACAGCAACGACCCATATATTTCCTGAAAATGGATCAAGATTAACGGGCGCACCAATGGCAGTGCCTTCGTCACCCATATCACGAAAAACATTTTCTATTTCGCGCCAATCTGGCAATGACCTTCCCTTTGCATCATTTACCGCTTTGTAAATTTCGCGAAAACGCCCCCTGCCGTCTTTTGCACCTAATTGTTCAGGTGCCAATTGTTCGTAATAAAGGGTGTTTGTTTCGGGTTCCGGTCCATCTGGTGGCGTCATCTGCCATCCCCTTTTCATAATTTGAGCTATCATTATACTCCTTAAAGGATAAAAATACATTCCATGCATATAGATGCCTATTTTGACCCTATTTGTCCGTGGTGCTATATCGGCAAACGCCGTATGGAGCAGGCTTTGGCGCTTCGCCCCCATATGGATATATCGATCAGCTGGCGGCCGTTTTTATTAAACCCAGATATGCCACAACAGGGAATGGAGCGTGATATCTATTTGCTGGGTAAGTTTGGCTCCCAAGCGCGCGTTCGCCGCCTGCTCGGCGCATTAGAAGAATTTGGTCAATCAGAAGAAATAGAATTTCAGTTTGATGGTATAGATCAAACGCCGGCGACGGTTGATGCCCATCGTCTTGTTCGTTTTGCAGCGATTAATAATAACGCAGAAATTGCAGACAATATTGTTGAGCTTTTGTTTCATGCCTTTTTTAATCAAGGCCTGAACATTGGCGACTTTGATGTTCTTTTGGATATTGGAATAAAAGCCGGAATTGAAAAAAATATGGTTGAAGGCGCGCTTGACGGAAAAATAGAAAGCAGTTGGGTAATGGACGAAAATGCCAAAGCCCACAGGCTGGGTATTAACGGTGTGCCATGTTACATAATTGATAATCGCTTTGCATTGCAGGGCGCACAACCACCAATGGTAATGGCAAAATTATTTGACAGCGCAAATGTGCAAATAGAGTGCGAGATTTAATTCTACTTACTTACTTGCTTATTTGTTTGAGCCACATCGGCAAGCTCACTCACCAAGCGAGCTACACCGCGCAGTCTTTCTTCCGAACCATCCCATGCACGCTTTAACACCAATGTGTGATCTGGTTTTAATTTTACCGTTCCTACTTGTTCGGAAATAAAACCAACCAATCCTTCGGGGTTGGGAAAGGTGTTTCCCCTAAACGAAATAACGGCCCCTTTTGGCCCGGCATCAATTTTTTCAATATTTGCCTGGCGGCAACGCCTTTTGATGGACACCACCTTCAACAGGTTTTCAACCTCATCTGGTATTGTGCCAAAACGATCAATCATTTCGGCGGCAAAGGTTTCGCTTTCGCCATCATCGGCAATACTGGCAACGCGACGATAAAGATCCATCCGCAAATGCAAATCAGAAACATAATTTTCCGGTATCATAACAGATATTCCAATACCGACCTGCGGTGAATAATCTTCTTCACGTTCACTTTCGCCCCCTCCGCGCGCTTCGGCAACGGCCTCTTCCAACATTTGTTGATAAAGCTCGATACCGACCTCGCGAATATGGCCTGATTGCTCCTCGCCCAACAAATTGCCTGCACCGCGAATGTCTAAGTCATGGCTGGCCAGTTGAAACCCAGCGCCAAGACTATCTAGCGACTGCATAACAGAAAGTCTTTTTTCCGCAGCCGGCGTTAGTGCCTTTCCATCTGGCAATGTAAGGTAGGCATAGGCTCTGGTTTTCGATCTCCCGACCCGGCCCCGCAATTGATAAAGCTGAGAAAGCCCAAACATGTCGGCTCGATGAATGATGATTGTATTTACCTGCGGAAGATCAAGCCCGGATTCAATAATATTGGTGGCCAATAATATATCAAACTTGCCTTCGTAGAATGATCCGATGGTTTCTTCTAAATCGCTTGGCGTCATACGCCCGTTAACAATCACTACCTGCACCTCGGGTACCAGCTCTTTTAGTGTTTTTAGCAAATAACCCTGATCAGAAATACGTGGGCAGACATAAAATGTTTGCCCGCCACGAAAACGTTCGCGCATTATGGCTTCGCGCACCACAACCGGATCAAACGGAGTTATGAACGTGCGAACCGCAAGGCGGTCAACCGGCGGGGTGGCGATAAGGCTCATTTTTCTGACGCCACTAAGGGCCAATTGTAATGTTCGGGGTATGGGCGTAGCAGATAAAGTTAAAACATGAACGTTATCCTTGATGGCTTTAAGGCTCTCTTTATGCTTAACGCCAAAATGCTGTTCTTCGTCAATTATCAGCAATCCAATATTTTTAATTTCCACATCCTTGGCCAAAAGCGCATGGGTTCCGACAACAATATCAATGGTTCCATCTTTTAATCCTTCTTTTGTTTCTTTTGCTTGGCTTGCGGTTACAAGCCTTGAAAGTTGGGCCACCCGTATGGGGAAGCCGCTAAAGCGTTCTTTAAATTGGTTGAAGTGTTGCCTTGCCAATAACGTTGTTGGGACTACCAACGCAACCTGACGCCCGCTCATGGCGGCAACAAAGGCAGCCCGCAATGCGACCTCGGTTTTGCCAAAGCCAACATCGCCACAAACTAAACGGTCAGTTGGTCTACCGGAACCAAGATCGCTCACAACATCGGAAATTGCCCGGGCCTGATCTTCGGTTTCGGTAAACGGAAAGCGCGATTGGAATTCATCAAATGCGCCAACATCAACGTCCATTACCTCTGCGTTTTTTAATTCGCGACCTGCGGCTATTTTTATTAACTCGCCCGCCATGTCGCGTAGGCGTTTTTTCATTCCGGCTTTTCTGGCTTGCCACGATGCTCCACCCAGTCTGTCTAGATTTGCGCCCGCGTCTTCAGAGCCAAAACGAGTAATTATATCTATGTTTTCAACTGGCAGAAAAAGCTTATCATCACCGGCATAAACAAGGCGCAGGCAATCGTGCGA
>DAOWFB010000070.1 GCA_030638205.1 Thalassospiraceae bacterium | reverse complement strand
GGAAATCGCCTTGGCACAAGTCCATCACAGGGAGAGAATGCTTGGCCATATCGTCAACACCATTCGCGAAGAAGCCGACCTGACCGATATGTTGGCATCGGCGGCTGCTGCAAGCGCACGGGCGCTGGGTGCCGGCGGGTGCAAGATTATGCGCCTGAGCGGAGAAAAAAATAATAAAGATAACTTCATAGACGCCGGGCAATATGGCGAAGATGGCCCCGGTGAATTGGACGAAAAATTAACAGGATTTAAACCAGGCGAACGTTGGTTGCGTGAAGATTTGGTTGATGGTTGGTACGTGTTAGTTGCGCCATGTGTGCGAAATAAAAAACTAAACGGCATGCTTTGTTTGTGGCGCAAAGAAGAATGGTCTGATGATTCCCGCCTGTTGGTTGCCGATATTTCGGGACAGCTTGGAATAACCATTGAGCAAATTATAAATCACGAAAATATTCTGCAACTTTCACGCACAGATTCCATGACCGGATTGCTAAACCGCCGGGCATTTTACGAAGAAGAGTTGCCGAGACGTTTTAAAAGATTGGCATTTGACAACAGCAGCGGTGCATTGTTTTTTGTGGATATGGATAATTTCAAAATGGTCAACGACGTGCATGGACACCAAGCTGGTGATGATGCCATTATTGCGCTTCGTGATTTAATACATGATTTTGTGCGTCCGGGCGATCTTGTATGCCGCCTTGGTGGTGATGAATTTGCCTTGTGGTTGGATGGGGTTGATGAAGAAATTGCATCTTCGCGCTGCTCGTATCTTTTAAAAAAATCTGAATTGCTACGTGAATTTTCTGGCGACAGCGATCATCCGTTAGGTATTTCGGTTGGGATTGCCATATATAGCCCGGTTAACGAGGAAAGCCTAGATAGCTTGCTCGCTCGCGCCGATGCCGCCATGTATAAGGTTAAACAAAATTCAAAAGGCGATTTTTGTCTTGCTGAACCGTATAGGCAATAATTCCAAAAGGAACCATACGTGCTGGATAAACTAAAAAACCTGTTTGCAGGATATAAAAAAATAAATTATGCCGAGGCTAAGAAATTGGCCAAACATAAAGATATCGATGTGCGCCTGAAATTAGCTCAACGCAAAGACATGGTTCCTGAAATATTATATTTTTTGGCCGAAGACCCATCACCGGACGTGCGTCTTGCAATTGCCAAAAATACCAATTCTCCCCATCAGGCTGATTTATTATTAAGCCAGGATGGTGATGACGATGTTCGCTCAGGCTTGGCTGAAAAAATTGCAAAGCTTGTTCCGGGGCTTAGCAGTGATGAGCTAGACAAGGTTCGCGAAGCCACCCACGAAGTTGTAATACAACTGGCCCGTGATGAAGCAACAAGGGTTAGAAAAATACTTTCCGAAACTCTAAAAGACGTTGCAAACGCACCCGCTAAAATAATAAATTCCCTTGCCCGCGATGTTGAATTAGTTGTTTGCGCCCCGGTATTGGAGCATTCACCTGTATTGAGCGAAGATGATTTGCTTGAAATAATACAGAGCAAGCCAGTTGAGGGCGCCATAAGTGCTATTTCTGCAAGAAAGAATATTTCCGAAGGCATAACCGATGCAATTTATGACAGCAATGACACAAATGCCATAGGGGCCATGCTCGCAAATTCATCTGCACAGATAAAAGAAGATACCCTTGACGCAATAATTGATCGTGCTGAAACAATTGAACAATGGCACAGCCCGCTGGTTGATAGGCCAAAACTTTCAAAAACCGCCGTATTGCGCTTGGCTGATTTTGTATCGGACAATCTATTGGATCGCCTTGAGGGCCGGGCCGATCTTTCACCCGAAGTAGCCAAAGCTGTTCGCAAGGAATTTTCCCGCCGGATGGAAATTGCCGAAGATGCGGAAAGTAACGCAGAAATTGTATCGCCAGAAGAAAGGGCAAGCGACCTTCATGCAAAAGGAAAATTAAATGATAGTGCGCTTTCCGATGCATGCCATTCAGGTGACGTAGATTTTGTAAAAAAAGCGCTGGTTCTTAAATCCAAGCTTGGTTACGCCACCGTTGATGAAATACTCTCCATGGTAAGCGCCAAGTCGGTTATTGCCCTTTGCTGGAAAGCTGGGTTTGATATCAAGACCGCCGTTCTTGTGCAAAAACGCATTGCCCGCATCCCGCCCAGCGAAGTGCAGGGCAGCACCAGTGGCGGCTATCCATATACGGATGATGAGATGGACTGGCAGTTGGATTTTATTAAAAAATCTTAAGTAGGTGACTACTCTAAATTTTTTACCTTCCCCCACGAATCTTCAATAATTCTGCTAGTTTTAACAGATATATCGGCGCTCAAGTCATCGCATTTTGAGAGCCCATCATCCATTGATTTAATATGGGCTTCCTTGTTTGCTTCACTAACATTTTTTAACTCAAAATAAAGTTTAATTATCCCTCTAATCTCATCGGTAAGCACATCCAATGCTTTAAGTAAGTCTGTATGTTTGTCTTTATCTGGGTCTAATAAAAGCTGGATATAAGTATGGCATCTCACCGCCTTGTGTGATGTCTTGTTAATTGTGTCAATATCACTACTTGTAATCGCGTGCATAGTCTCTTTTGCGTTGCTTAGGTGGTCACTTATTTCGCGTCTTAAAGCATTCATCCACTCTCTTCTGGACATTGCCACAACGTTTGCTTTGAGCTGTTTCTCTAACAATCTCTCCGATGACTCTAGCTGTTCTTTTGCACTGATTCTTGAATAACGGATCATGAATGCTGCAACAGTAACCGAAGCAATGCTTGCGAAGAATGGCAGCCAGTCAGATAATTGAGCGGGCGCATCTCTGATTGCCTCAAGCAAATTGGCTTGGTCAGAAAGTTTGATTGCTATTTGTGAAAGCTTTTCATCTACAGTCATAATTCCTCCAACCATAATTTACACGTAATAGGTTATTTTAATTTAGGCTATGTGTAAAAATACGAGTGGTCAACGTTGGGAAGGGGTGGGATTGTCCTCGCGCGTTCCGCGCTCGTTCACCTTCGCTTTGCTCAGGTTCCGAACATGGCTCCGTTCACCGCACCCGTAACCGCATTAAAAAACGGCCCCTTTATAAAAAGGGCCGTTTTTTAATGGCGGTGAGGGTGGGATTCGAACCCACGGTAAGCTTGCACCCACGCCAGTTTTCAAGACTGGAGCCTTCAACCACTCGGCCACCTCACCGCATTGGGGTCTTTATATGCGCATTGGGCCTTTTGGGGCAAGGGCT
>DAOWFB010000102.1 GCA_030638205.1 Thalassospiraceae bacterium | reverse complement strand
TTGACCCTTTCAACCCGCGAACAACACATTCGCCGGGAAAAAGCGACATCGAACATTTGTACCAATTCCGGTCTTTGTGCGCTGGCGTTTTCCATCCATGCATCGCTTTTGGGCGACGAAGGAATAGAGCGTCTGGCCAAAACCAACCATGCCAAAGCATGCGAACTGGCCGAGCGTTTGGCCAAAGTAACTGGGGTCGAGGTTTTAAACGACACCTTCTTTAATGAATTCACCGTTCAGCTTGCAAAGCCAGCGAGCGAAGTAGTCGAAGCGCTGGCCGATAAAGGAATTCTTGGCGGTATCCCGCTATCAAGGCTCTTCCCCGAAATGGACGATTTTAAAAATCTGATGATAGTTGCCGCAACCGAAACAAACACAGACACCGACATGGACGCGTTAACAACCGCGTTGAAGGAGGTTTTGTAATGGCTGATATGTCACAAGGACGCAAAAACGTACCCGTCGCAGGTTCACTGCAGCCAAATACCCAAACCATCAGCGGATCAAAGGGTCTGGATTTTGACGAGCCGCTAATTTTTGAAATGGGCGAAGATGGCCGCAGCGGCATTGATGTTCAGCCGGTTGAAATATCCCCTAGCCGCCTTGGCGGAATGGAACGAAAAAACAAGGTGGGCCTCCCCGGTCTTTCCGAACCACAGGTAGTGCGCCATTACACTCGGTTGAGCCAAAAAAATTACGGCATCGACAGCGGTTTTTATCCCCTTGGTTCGTGCACCATGAAACACAACCCACGGGTAAACGAAAAAATCGCCCGGATGCAGGGTCTGGGTGATTTGCACCCGTTGCAGCCACAATCAAGCGTGCAAGGCGCGCTGGAACTTATCGACACACTGGCGCACTGGTTAAAAACACTAACCAACATGCCGGCAGTTGCCATGAGCCCGGCCGCCGGAGCGCACGGTGAGCTTTGCGGTATGATGGCTATCGCTGCGGCCATTGAAGCCAGCGGTGAAAATCGGACGCGGGTGTTGGTTCCGGAAAGTGCCCACGGCACCAACCCGGCAACGGCTGCGGCCTGTGGCTTTACGGTCGATGCCATTCCCGCCACCGAACAGGGCCGGGTCGATATTGAAGCATTCAAGGCAAAACTTGGCCCCGATGTTGCCGGCATAATGCTAACCAACCCCAATACCTGTGGGTTGTTTGAAAACGATATTATTGAAATTGCCGATGAAATTCATAAAGTCGGCGGGTATTTTTATTGTGACGGTGCCAACCTAAACGCCATATGCGGGCGCGTGCGCCCCGGTGATTTGGGCATTGATGCCATGCATATCAATTTGCACAAAACATTTTCCACCCCCCACGGTGGCGGTGGCCCCGGTGCCGGGCCAACGGTTTTATCCGAAGCATTGGCCGCTTACGCGCCTGTTCCATATGTGGTTCATGGTGATGACGGGTTTAAATTGATCGAAAATAAAAAAGATTCTAAAGATTTGGGCGATGCGCCGTTTGGTCGGTTAAAGGGCTATCACGGGCAAATGGGCATGTTTACCCGGGCCTTGGCGTTCATGATGAGCCACGGTGCCGATGGCTTGGCCCAGGCATCGGGTGATGCGGTGCTAAACGCAAATTATCTGCGCACAGAATTAGAAGATACATTAAGCGTTTCATTTGACGGGCTTTGCATGCACGAAGTTCTTTTTGATGATCGTTTCTTAAAAGATACCGGCGTCAGCACATTGGATTTCGCTAAAGCCATGATTGATGAGGGCTTTCACCCCATGACCATGTATTTCCCATTGGTTGTGCACGGTGCTCTTTTGATGGAGCCAACGGAATCGGAATCAAAAGAAACGCTGGATTTATTTATTAAAACAATCCGTGGATTGGCGGAAAAGGCAAAATCCGGTAATGCAGAATTTTTTGCAGCCGCCCCGCGCCACACCCCAAGGCGCAGGCTTGATGAAACCGCAGCGGCCAGAAAACCGGTATTGCGCTGGAAACCGGAAGCTGAAGAGTAGATCTTGCAGTTAAATGTATGTATGCCCGGCGGTTCCTTCGAAGTAACCATTACAAAATGTAACGTCACCGGTTAGCTTGGCTAAACGCGCATCGCTTTCACCTTCGCCCAATTGTTTGTCGGCGATGGCTCTAAAAAGAGCAGCTATTTTTACCATATCAACGCCATGATGGGGCGATAGGCGCAATCGGTTTATTCCCATATCAAGCAATTCAGGTACGGCTGAACCTAAATTAGTATAGGCATGAGACATGGTTTGCACCCCGTTGACCGCCACAAACGGTTCATTGTCCAGTGTCTCTACCTCCATTCCATTGGGGTCACGATCGCATACAAACTGACAGGAATCCTTGTGTAACTTGTGCGCACGCGCATGATAGCAACGCGCCGAAATTGCCAACGGCAGCCGTCCAAATACCATTACCTCAAGAGCGGTTCCAACGTCCGCATTGCGGGCATTGGCGTGGCTTGCCATGCTGGCCAAGGCGGTTTTTCCCAATTCAACCGGCAGGCACACAGAAACGGCACCACGTTCGGCAAGATAGTCCAGCGTGCCTTCGTTATAAACATTTACCATTGGCCCTATGGCGTGGGGCCTACCCGCCAATAATGCGGCGGCGGAAATATCATTTGCTTCAACCATAAATTCTTGATCATCATCCGCTAGGTCGCGCACGCTTTCCATTTCTCGTTTGTTCATTATCAACCCCAAGGTCGAAAGGACAACGCGCTTACCGCAACTTTGCAGTCGTTCAACCACTTCGGGGATGTGCGGTGCAAAAAATGGCGAACGCTTTGAACAAACAACCTCACCAACGAAAACTTCGTCTATGTCTGCTTCTTCGGCTATACGAAAATAAAAATCGCGCCAGTCTTCCGGTTTCCAGTTAAATAGCACCGGCCCCAATACCAAGGTCGTCGGGGTTTCAATATTTGCCACCGTTATCTCCATGTCTTTTGATAAACGCCAGTTGTTTTACGACCACCTTCGGCAATGGAACTTAGATCATTATCGCTAACAACAGCTTCTCCGGAATTAACCCCATCAACGGCCTTGCGAAAAGTTGAAACAACCTCGGCAATATAGGCTTTGCCACGCTGGCGGCCTTCAATTTTTAACGCCACAACCCCGGCATCGGCAAGTTCGGGCAACATTGATGCAACATTAAGGCTAACCGGGTCTTCAAACAGATAAGACGTCTCGCCGCCAGAAATAAAACGGCCCTTGCATAAGGTTGGATAGCCAGCTGCTTCATCGGGAGAAAAAGCATTGATGGTAAAATTACCCAAACGCGAAACCATGCGCTCACCGTCATCTTTGTATTTAACATCACACGCAGGCGAACAAACACCATTGGTATTTGGTGACTGCCCGGTAACATACGACGAAAGGGCGCAGCGACCTTCGGCCATGACACACAAACCACCAAAAACAAAAACTTCGCTTTCAACGGTTATTTCACGGTTTAATGCCACTATTTCATGCAAGCTTAGCACGCGCGGAAGAACTACCCGCTTGATATCAAATGCTTCTTGATAGAAACGAATTGCTTCCGGGTTGGATGCCGATGCTTGCACCGAAAGATGACGCCGTAGATCAGGGTGGTTAGTTGCTGCATAATTGGCAAGACCTATATCGGCCACTATCACCGCATCAACGCCTATCGCCGCACCATCATCAACCGCCTTGTGCCACGGGCCTGAATTTCCCGCTTCGGGAAATGTGTTTATGGCGAGATATATTTTGCATCCCCGATCGTGAGCATATAGCAACCCTTGCTCCAACTCATCGCGGTTAAAATTAAGTCCGGGAAAATTACGTGCGTTGGTGGCATCACGAAAACCTAAATACACCGTATCGGCACCGCTATCGACAGCAACCTTCAATGCCGCTGGCGTTCCTGCCGGGGCAACCAACTCCAGTTTGCTCATTTACCGCTTCCTGTTTTTGTTTTATTTCCACCCCGGGCAATAATGGATGTTTGCAAAAGATCGAGATCGCGGCTTGCCTTTGCGAATACGCCCTTTCCCGCACCAGTTAATCTTGCCAATAACCCAGAAAATGGCCCCAGTGTTGAAAGTATGTCTCGTTCCACGTTTATATCCGCATCGTCTACCGCGTTACGCAATGCGACAACCGCTTCGGTATCGCCTTCAATGGCAATTTCACGAGAGAAAAATAAAGCATCACCATCAATCCTTCCTTCAAGAAGATTTATCAGGCTTAAAAACGAACCGCGAATGCTGGAAGATGTTTCTATTTTATCATTGGGGCCAACCGTCACAATCCGTGGCCCGGTAGATGACTCATTGGAATCAACGTTGGAATTAACGTGCAAAACAAAAGCAAAAGGAAGGTCGGTCGGATCAATAAGAAAGGTTGCATCATCTAGGCCGATCAAACGATCAAACAGGTTGGGGTGGGCGCGCCTTAATCTTGAGAACACAGCGCTGACAAAAGGCTGCAATAAAACAGCTGGCAGCGGGCTTGTCGCCATACCAAACAACAAGACGGGTGAAAACGGCGGGGATTTTCCACTAGATGAAAACATAATGACACACCTTAAAATTTATCCAATTTCCGAATAATCTCACGGCATGAATAATATACAACGTTTTTTTGTCAAGAATAAATCTGGAACAAACCGTGAATTTACAAAAATCCTTCGCCCTCGGCATCTGGGTCAGGCATATCAAGGCCATTATCCTCGTTAAAGAGATCATCCATGTATGAAAACTCTTTTCGGAAGCCACGACGGGTAAGAAGTTTTTTCTGAGCATGTTCGGGGAAGTCGGTAAACATTATGTGGCCGCGCTCGATCAATATATCGATAAGATCTTCCAAAACACGGACTATGCCAAGATCAGATTCAATAAGTTCTGCCTGGGCGCGGGATTCCGGGCTGTCTTTTTGTAAAAATTCTGTCAGTTGCCCATCATTGGCGGCAACCATTTCTGCGCCCTCGACTTGTTCGCTCAAGACCGCAATTATACGCCCCTCGTCATTGCGCAATACATATGGCATCTAGCTATTGCCCCCTTAATTTAACTTATTAAACATTCTAGCCGCACATAACGATTAAGGTAAATGCTTAAAAGCGACTGATACCCCTTAGGCCATCTTCGCCAACATCAAGGGTAAATCCATTTACCATATCGCTATTAACCGACCGACTGACATTAGATGTCTGAACCCTACGCGGATTGTTAAACGCAATATTCGTTTTATCAAGATGCAATATAACATCACTAAATTTTGCGTTTTCGAACCGTTTGCTCGGCCAGCGATAAGCAGTAAAATAAAATTTTTCCTGATGGCACGCCGCCACCGTCCAATAAAAACCTCTTGATGAAAGCCTTAATCCCACTGGTGGGGAATCAAAAACGTCACTTTCTGCCATAGCCGCTGTTAATTCATTCAATTCAGATTCAGAAATATTATTTTTCTTTTTTACGCCTCGCCATGGATTTAGCAGATCGGAAAATTTTGCAATGAAGTACTCTCTAATATTTGCGCTGTTTATTATGCGAGATGAAAATATTTTTGATTTTTGATTAACTTCATATATCCGCACCTGTTCATTGTAAATGCCATTATAAATTAGACGGTAATGTTCTGGCGCACCAGCAACGCAACTAGGTCGCATATCATCGCCGTTAACATACGAAAACCAAGAAAGTTTACGCATGATAGGGTTTTCATCCACACCAGTAGTTGCCGCGCACGATGAAAGAAAAAGTGTGAAAAAAAGCACCAAACATACGCCTGATAAATTATTTTTCATTTCGCTAATTACTTCCAATAATTTCAAAATCGTGGGTAATTGTGGCGGTTTTCCCAAGCATTGCCACGGCAGAGCAATATTTATCAGCGGAAAGTGAAATTGCCCGGGCGACCTTATCCGCTGCCACGTCTTTGCCGGTTATTTTGAAATGCATGTGTATTTGCGTAAATACTTTGGGTGTGTCTTCTGCGCGTTCGGCGGTTATTTCGACCACGCAATCAGATACCTGCTGGCGCGATTTCTTCAAAATGCCGACCACATCAAATGAGGTGCATCCGCCCATTCCCAAGACAACCAATTCCATGGGGCGAAAGCCCTTGTTCGTCCCGCCGCTTTCCACTGCGCCATCCATTGTTACGCTATGGCCGCTATCGGCAGTGCCTTCAAAGGCAACGCCGCCTATCCATTTTACCTCGGCCTTCATATTTACCCCGTTTTTATTGATACTTATGAAAGGTCAAGCAGCACAACCTCTGCCCCTTCGGGAGCATCGATTGTAATGCGTTCTTCGTCTTCAATTTGCACCCCGGCACGCTCAGGAACAATAGAGCCATTAACCGCAATTTCACCTCGTGCAGAAACAAGGTACATCATTCTGCCAAGATCGGTAACGTATTCAATGTTTGCGCCCTGTTCCAGTTGGGCACCATAAAATGCTGCATCTTGATTAATAAATAAAGCACCACGGCCTTCGTCTTTTTTCCGGCCCGATACAAGCAGGCGAAAACTATCACCGGTTGCTTGTGGCACCTCTGCCGCATCCCATCTGGGTGCGTGCCCATCCCGGTCTGGCTCTATCCATATTTGAAACAGGGTAAGCGTTTCGCTGCCTTTGTTATATTCAGAATGACGAATGCCTGTTCCTGCGCTCATTACCTGCACCTCACCGGCGCTGGTGACACCACTGTTACCCAGGCTATCTTCGTGTGAAATTGCACCGGTTCTAACGTAGGTTATTATTTCCATATCCTTGTGCGGATGAGTTGGAAAGCCACTATCGCCCTTGATGGTGTCATCATTCCATACACGCAAATGACCAAACCCCATGCGCGCTGGATCATAATAATCGGCAAAGCTAAAATGATGATGGGCATCAAGCCAGCCATGATTTGCATGTCCCAGTTTTTCAAACGGCGTGATTTTTATCATGGTCGCTCCGACAATTCTGAAATTAATTTATAAAATAGCTAAAATCAGCCATTTATGGACTTTGCCCGATGATAGCTGACAACAGATATGGGCATACAATCATCGCAGGACAATATGTTAAGATCAAATAATGGATATTGATATAATTCGAGACCAGCTAAGCGCATCAGAATTTAATACAGGCAACAGTGCGGCCAATGAAATGATGCGCGGCGACCATGATTTGAACCCTGAATTCCTGTTAGACGACAATAGCTCGATTTCGGATGACACACTTCGCCCGGCGGCGGTAATGGTTGGTTTGGTCGATAGGCCAGATGGATTGCACGTTCTGTTGACCCGAAGAACCGAAAACCTCGAACATCACCCCGGGCAAATAAGCTTTCCCGGTGGGCATATAGACAAGGTCGATGCCGATGCCAGCCATGCTGCATTACGTGAAACATTTGAAGAAACTGGAATTGAGAGTAAACATATAAGTATAATCGGCAGTCTAGATACCTATATAACCCGCACCGGATTTTCAATAACGCCAATAATTGGCTTTATTTCCACCCCTTTTAAGCTAATTGCAGACCCCATCGAGGTCGCCGAGATTTTTGAGGTTCCGCTAGCGCATTTTATGAACCCCGCCAATCACCAGCTTCATGAGCGCACTTTCGAGGGGGCCATTAGAAAGTTTTACGCCATGCCCTATGGTGATTATTATATATGGGGTGCTACCGCAGGAATGTTGTTTAATCTGTACGAAGTATTAAAAGTTCCATCAAAAGACGCCTAATAATTAAAAGAGGTAATAAATGATACGCATCTTGTTCACCTATGTTTTGCCGTTGGTATTGCCAACAATTTTATATTTTACCTGGATGGGCTGGATTAGACGCAAAGTATCCAAGCTGCAAAA
Organism: Thalassospiraceae bacterium; assembly: GCA_030638205.1. Taxonomy (GTDB): domain Bacteria; phylum Pseudomonadota; class Alphaproteobacteria; order Rhodospirillales; family Magnetovibrionaceae; genus DAOVVL01. The sequence goes on along the minus strand of DAOWFB010000102.1, from coordinate 5,332 downwards.
AGCGGGCGAAGCTATTGACCATATTAAAATAAAAACCCCGTGGATACGTCTAGTGTTGGCAGGTGTTGTGCTAATGGCTATCGGTCTTGTCACAATTGCAGTTCTCGGCGGTGCGCCGGCTAATTCTGATTACCAACCACCCAGATATGAAGACGGAAAAATAGTGCCGGGTGAAATGACGCCCAAATAAAATTGATATTTAAACCATAATGGATACAGCCCAGTGGACCCCACCGGAAAAATACCACCCCAGCCGTGGATGACGGCACCCGAAACCCGCGATTTAATGAAAGCATTAAAGGCAGGTAATATTGAAGCACGTTTTATCGGCGGATGCGTTCGTGATTCAATTTTAAAACGCCCAGTCAGGGATATTGATATTGCAACCCCAACTGAGCCTGAAAAGGTAATGTCGGTTTTGGAACAAGCGGGCGTTAAGGTAATACCAACGGGTATTGAGCATGGAACCATCACCGCAATTATAAATAAACACCATTTTGAAATAACCACACTTCGCATTGATGTTGAAACAGATGGTAGACGGGCCACGGTTGCCTTTACCGATGATTGGACGGTGGATGCCGCTAGGCGTGATTTCACCATAAACACAATGTCGGCCACCGAAGATGGTGATATATTCGACCCCTATGGCGGGTTGGATGATTTAGGCAGAGGAAGCGTCCGTTTTGTTGGCATTGCGGAAAACCGCATAAATGAAGATGTACTTCGCATGCTTCGCTTTTTCCGTTTTTATGCTGAATACGGTAAACCGCCAATGAATTCGGAAGCATTGGTTGCCTGTCGCAAATTGGCACCGCGCCTGAAAGAGCTTTCCGGCGAACGGGTGCGTGGCGAGCTTTTACGCATCCTAATGGCACCCAACCCAGCCGATACCATAACCTTGATGAAGGCTGAAAATATTTTAAAACAAATACTGCCCGAGGCAGGTGATGTTGGCAGGTTGCGGTCATTGGCATGGCTAATTGAGCGGGGAATAATTTTAAATGATATTGAAACCGACCCGGTGCGTCGTCTTGGCGCATTGATAAAACCGGGAACATCTAAAAATGATGTTGATAATGTTTGTTCGCGGCTGAAGTTTTCAAATCGTGAGCGCAAACACCTATTAATGATGGTGTGCCCACCTAAAACCATGTCGTCACTGTCCATTAACAGCGCATCATCAGAAAAAGAAATTCGCCGCGCATGCTACCATCTGGGCAAGGATCTAGTTGCAGATAAAGCACTTATCGAATGGGCGGGAGAAATTTCCACCAGCCCCCACCAAAAGCCGGGACGATCCGAAAAATGGGAAAATGTGTTGGCGGCCATCACGGCATGGCAGCAGGTTCGTTTTCCTCTGCAGGGTCGTCATGGCATTGAGCTGGGTATGGAGCCGGGGCCGGAGCTGGGTCGGGTTTTGGGGATAATTGAACAATGGTGGGCGGATGGTGACTTTCGTGCAAATGAAAAAGGTTGTATTGAGCAATTGCGCCAAAAATTACAGCAAAACGATAGCGACTTAACAATCATCTGATAATAAATAATTTTTATAATTTTAGCCCCTATTTCATAACCCAGAGCGCGCTTGACCGCGACTTTTCCCAAACTTTTAATTTAGACTTTTAATTGACGAAGAGCCTCACCCAACACCATCCCGCAGGCTATGGCCACATTCAATGACCGGGCATCACCCGACATGGGGATGGTCAATCTGGCATCTGCTCCATTGTGTACCTCATCTGGCACGCCAGAGCTTTCTGAACCCAGCAAAATAGTGTCGGTCGAGGCAAAATCAAAACTGGTGTATGATTTGTCAGACCCAGTGGTTAGCAAGATCAGTCTCCCTGCATTTTCTGACCGTTCACGCCCACCTATAAACGCCTGCCATGACGAGTGGCGGACAACATGGGCCATTTCCACATAATCCATACCTGCGCGCTTTAGGCGCTTGTCTGAAAGCACAAAGCCCAGAGGTTCTATGAGGTCGACACCCACATCCATACAGGCCGCTGTACGTATAATTGTGCCTGTATTTTGTGGAATATCCGGCTGGAAAAGAGCTATTCTTATCAAAAAGGATCCCATCTTTAAAAAATTATTTATTTAATTCCATAAGGTTATTGGGATTATCGCTATATTAGCAAAGGGCAATATTTTTATTTTTACCAACTCCAATAATATTTTATATCAATGTACATGAGAGTTACTCCATTGCGAATAGCTTCAAAAAAAGCTAAAGCATGGGTTAATTCAGGTGGCTTATCAGCCATTTAATGGGGGAATGATCATAGGATGAGTAAAAATACTGAAAGGCCGCTAGCTGAAAGGCAACTAAATGTCTGATACTTCCGATACCGCCTCTACCGGGACAACCGCCGATGAAATTGAAAGCGCACCTAGGCGTGATTTTTTATTGATATCAACAACCACTCTTGGTTTGGCTGGTGTCGGCATGGCCGCGTGGCCATTTATATATTCAATTAATCCCGCCAAAGATGTTTTGGCACTGTCTTCAACCGAGGTTGACCTTTCGGCTATCGAAGAAGGGCAGGCGATTACCGTAATGTGGCGCGGCAAGCCGGTATTTATTCGCCACCGTACAGAGGATGATATTGCTTCTGCCGCAAGCGTCGATTTGTCCGAGCTACGCGACCCAGAGACAGATAAAGAGCGCGTTAAAAAACCTAAATGGCTTATCGCCATTGGTATTTGCACCCATCTTGGTTGCATCCCATCTGGACAAAAGCTAGGCGACAAAAAAGGTGATTTTGGTGGTTGGTTCTGCCCTTGCCATGGATCGCACTACGATACATCCGGACGTATACGCAAAGGCCCTGCGCCATTTAACTTGCCGGTGCCGGAACACGCCTTCACCGATGAAACATCCATACTGATAGGTTGAGATAAGCCATGAAACGCATACAAACCAATAATCGTATTTTGATGTGGATTGATGAACGCCTTCCCATATTCAGTTATGCAGAAGAAAACCTTGCTTCTTATCCGACGCCGAAAAACCTCAACTACTGGTGGAACTACGGCTCCCTCGCCGGCATCGTTTTGGCGATTATGATAGTGACCGGCATATTTTTGGCCATGAATTACCAGCCCCATGCTGATGTTGCTTTCCAAAGCGTTGAACGCATTGTTCGTGATGTAAATTATGGGTGGCTTCTTCGTAACCTGCATTCAAACGGCGCATCCATGTTCTTTATTGTGGTTTATATCCACATGTTCCGCGGTCTATATTTTGGTTCATACAAAGCGCCGCGCGAACTATTATGGATGGTTGGCATTACAATCTATGTATTGATGATGGCAACCGCGTTTATGGGCTATGTGCTTCCTTGGGGGCAAATGAGCTTCTGGGGCGCAACCGTTATTACCAACCTGTTTACAGCTATACCGGTTATTGGCGAATATATTGTGATTTGGGTTTGGGGCGGCTTCTCGGTTGACGCGCCAACCATTAACCGCTTTTTTGTTTGGCATTACCTGCTGCCGATGATTTTATTCATGGTGGTTGTTATTCATCTGTGGGCGCTACACGTTAACAAATCTAGCAACCCGTTGGGAATTGAAGTTAAAAGCTCAGCCGACATGATACCTTTCCATCCGTTTTATACCATCAAAGATATGTACGGCCTTGGCATCTTTATGATTGTTTATATGTATTTTGTTTTCTTTGCCCCGGACTTTTTCGGCGAACCAGATAACTACATACCTGCAAACCCGATGGTAACACCGCCGCACATTGTGCCGGAATGGTACTTCCTGCCGTTCTACGCAATCTTGCGCGCCATACCTGACAAGCTGGGTGGTGTCGCTGCCATGGGTATGGCGATTGTGATTCTTTATGTTCTGCCGTGGCTTGATACCTCAAAAGTTCGGGTCGCCACCTATCGTCCGATATACAAACAGTTATTCTGGATTTTTGTCGTCAACATAATACTCCTGGGATGGCTTGGGCAAAAGCCAGCCGAAGGTACCTACCTTATAATGAGCCGCCTTTCGACTGCATACTATTTCATATTTTTCCTAATACTGCCGCTTGTGGGCAAGTTTGAAAAAACCAAACAGTTGCCAGTAAGTATTTTTGAAGAAGTGGCCAAAAAACATCGCGCCAAGGAGGATAAATAATATGCACCCGCGTAAACTAGTCATTGCCTCCGCTTTTGCTTCGTCACTTATTGCTGCTGGTCTTGTTAGCGGTAATGCCATTGCCGCTGGCGGTTCGGATCCTCTACCACATAACAAGTGGAGCTTTGACGGCATTTTTGGCAGCTTTGACAAACCACAACTACAGCGCGGCGCACAGGTTTATCTTGAAGTTTGCTCCAGCTGTCACTCGCTTGAAATGGTTTACTACCGCAACCTGATGGATATTGGCTTTGATAAAGAAACAGTCAAGGAAATTGCATCAGAATACGAAGCTAAAGATGGCCCCGATGATGAAGGCGAAATGTTCTTACGCCAGGCTCGGTTGTCAGATAGATTTGTAAGTCCGTTTGATAACGAAAATGCTGCACGCTCTGCCAATGGTGGTTCGTTTCCGCCTGACTTTTCTGTTATCACCAAGGCCCGCAAGGGTGGGGCCGATTACATTTATGGTCTTATGATAGGCTACCTTGAAGATGCACCCGAAGGTTTTGAATTGTCTGATGGCACCCATTACAATAAATATTTCCCCGGCCATCAAATATTTATGTCAGCGCCCCTGTATGATGAAGCCGTCGAATACGAAGACGGAACAGAACCAACCCTAGATCAACACGCCAAAGATGTTTCAGCCTTTCTTGCATGGGCAGCCAGCCCAGAGCTGGAAGAGCGCAAACGCCTTGGGATTAAAGTTATACTTTATCTGCTGGTCTTGACCGCAATGCTCTATGCATTAAAGCGCAGGATTTGGAGCCGCATATACCTTGATGAATATACTAACGACTCATACTTGGGAGAATTTGAACAAGACATTAATGATGTCAAAAATAATGTCAAACGCCCCAACTAATGCTTAAACATTAGTTGGCCGCATTATCAAAAGCCCCTGCCAATTTGGTCTGGCCTATTTGGTCTGGCCTATTTGGTGAAGAGTTTTTATTTAACGCAATGATGCTTCGATATTGCCGCCATCAACCGTTAGTATGGCTGCGGTTGTAGATTGTGATTTTGCCAAATCAATAAATGCATTGGCAACATCTTCGGCGGTTACTTCACGGTTTAATAAATTGCCCGATAGATATTGCTCTTGGCTGACCCCACGGGCCTTTGATCTGGATTTTATCATTTTATCGGTCAAAAGGCCTGAACGGATGCGGTCTGCATTAACCGC
>DAOWFB010000095.1 GCA_030638205.1 Thalassospiraceae bacterium | reverse complement strand
GGCGCCGATGACGCCGCAGCCATTGACGTAATGGCACCGGGGATCGACCTTGCCCCCCTGTTCGACCTAATGAAGGACGAAAGCATCCTCAAGGTATTTCATGCCGCCCGCCAAGATGTGGAAATATTCCACCACCTGATGGGCAGCGTTCCCGCACCTATTTTTGATAGCCAAGTAGCCGCCATGGTTTGTGGTTTTGGCGATCAGGTTAGCTATGAAAACCTAATCTCAAAACTAACCAAAGCCAGAATTGATAAATCATCACGTTTTACCGATTGGTCGCGCCGGCCATTAAGCGAAAAACAGATTTTATACGCCCTTTCCGATGTAACCCACCTGCGCGATGCCTACCGCAAGCTGGAAAAGCAGTTGGGGAAAAATGGTCGCGCCGAATGGCTAAAGTCGGAAATGGATATCCTAACGTCACCATCTACCTATGAGGCCGATCCCCAACTGGCTTATAAACGAATAAAAACCCGGGGCGCAAAACCCCGGGCTATGGTTGTGTTGCAAGAACTAGCCGCATGGCGCGAGACCGAAGCCCAACGCCGCGACATGCCCCGTGGGCGCATTTTGCGCGATGATGCATTGGTGGAAATAGCCCTTCATGCACCAACCACGCCTGATAAACTTGGCCGGACGCGGGGTTTAAGCGAGCGCGTGGCCAACGGCAATCAGGGCCGTGAAATTATTGAGGCCATAAAACGTGGGCTAGCCGTTCCCGATGGCGATTTACCCAAGCCGCAAAAACGAGCTGAAACACCGCCCGGCATCGGCCCGGTAATTGAACTGATGAAGGTGCTGCTAAAGCTAAAATGCGAAGAACAGGGCGTTGCACAAAAGCTTGTGGCAAATGCCGCAGATATTGAAAAAATAGCGGCCTTTGGCAAAGATGCCGAAATACAAGCGCTTGAAGGATGGCGATTTGATTTGTTTGGCCGCGATGCGTTACGTATTCGCAGCGGTGAATTGGGTCTTGCTATTAGTGGCAATAAATTGGTGTTGTTGGAAAACCCCAATGGGGATTAGTGGGGATTAATTAGGTTATTTTTCCCTTAAGCCCCAATTTTTTTGCCAGCGTTTTCAACCGTCGTTTTACCGCATCGCTTACCATTGCATGATGATCGTCACCGTCAATGTCCAAGAATAATTTCGACCCATCTATTCGCAACCGGGTTCCCGATAAAATACCCGGTGCGCTACCGGAAATTGTGTGGGCCAAACGCAGGGCCAGCCCGGTTACCCAAACCCATTGTAATTGTCCCTCGTCAAGCAAGCGCATTACTGGCGCGGTCAATTCATCACCCGGTTCACCATTATAGCGAATGTAGGTAGCAAGCCCCAAAACCGCGCGCTGGGTATGGCGCAAGCCAGCATAAGGAACCCGCAATACCCGCTCGAACGCCTGTTCGGCGCGATAATCGGGGTGTTCGTTCCAGCCGATATCGCTCATCAAACAGGCGGCTAAACGTAAACGTTTTTCCGGGCTGGTTTCATCGGCAAATAATGGCGACATCCAATCTAATAATTCATGGCCGGTAATTGAAAAACGCCCGGTGCGTTCGTTCATGGTGGTGCAGGCAGAAATTAAAGGGTCTTGTTTTTGAATGCTCTCAGGCAACGATGAAAGCATTACGCCTTCACGCATACCAAAGCCTGAAAATTTCAATCTCTCAGGTTTTGTTGCATCCATAAGACCGGCAAGGGCAATGGCAGCAAACGAAAGGGTTTCATTTCTTTTTTCAGGAATGCCAACAATTTTTTTAAAACGATGCTTTAACGAACCGCCAAGGATTTGAAGTAACGGATTGGCAGTTTGGGGGTCAATCCAGAAATTATCGACAACGTGAAGCGGGTGCTCTATTTGTTCGATAAATATACGGGCTATGGATCGCCATGAGCCACCCGCAGCAAAAAGCGTTCGCCCGTTTACATCTTTTAACCAATCAATCCTAGAAAATTCTTCACGAACTATATCCCATGCCTTTTCAGGATTACTGCCAGACCTTTCCATAAGACGAAGGTGGCCCAACGGAAGTGTTTCAAAATTTCCAAATTTTCCATTATCAAGGCAAACCAAATCAAGGCTACCGCCGCCAAGATCGCCAATTATTCCATCGGCATCGGGCACGCCGGATAAAAGACCCAATGCTGCCATCTTTGCTTCTTCTTCGCCGCTTAATACCCGAACTTTATGTGATGTGCGCTTTTCAATTTCAGCAACAAAGTCTGGGCCATCAGCCGCATCACGAACGGCTGCGGTTGCAACAATTTCAAGTTTTTCAACGCCCATGGCTTGGGAAAGGCCGACAAAGCGCCAAACACTATCCAGTGCCTTGGGCACACCAATAGGATTTAGGTGTCCACTTTTATCAAGCCCCAAACCAAGCTCGCAAGCGGCCTTTTCATTAAACATGGGTATGGGTAGGCGCGCAGGTGCATCATAAACCACAAGGCGAACCGAGTTCGAGCCAATATCAACCACGGCCACACGGCCATAGCCAGAAATTGACGTATTTAATGGTTGTGAATTGGCCTGAAGGCTGGCCATGTAACTCCCCTATTTTTTAGGCCTTAAGCTTTGGTACCTTTTTTACGTTTAGATACGCCAGATTTTTTCTTCAATGAATTACTAGAAGGTTTTCTCCCTCGCCCGGAAAGAGACGGGTTGGTCATAAAGTAGCGATGCGCACAAAAAACATCTTCGCCTTCAAGCCGTGTATATGACCCATCAGGGTTCAGTGACCAGCTTTGTTCATTGTCTTTAAAATTAACCACCATAATCTCATCAAGAATTTGCCTATGTACGGTTGTGTTTTCTATGGGCACCAAACACTCAACCCGGCGGTCAAGGTTGCGCGGCATCCAATCGGCCGATGAAATAAATACTTTTGCTTCGCGTGATGGCAATTCATGGCCATTGGCAAATGCAACTATTCTGGAATGCTCGAGAAAACGCCCGATTATGCTTTTGACACGAATATTTTCCGACATTCCCTTTATTCCGGGGCGCAGGCAGCAAATGCCGCGTATGACCAAATCAATCTCAACACCGGCGTTTGATGCCTTGTAAAGGGCATCGATAAGAGCCTCATCAACCAGCGAATTAAGTTTGAGCCAAATTGCTGCGGGCTTTTTCTTTTTTGCGTTCTTTATTTCATTATCAATAAGCTTGAGCAGGGTTTCGCGCATATTAACCGGTGAAAATACAAGTTTTTCCATTTTTTCTGGACGCGAATATCCGGTCATATAATTAAACAGCCGTGCCGCATCCTGACACAATGCCTTGTCGCAAGTAAAAAACGAAAGGTCCGTATAAACCTTGGCCGTAATTGGATGATAATTACCGGTTCCAAAATGAACGTATGAACGCAGGCCTTTGCTTTCGCGCCTAACCACAAGGTTAACCTTGGCATGGGTTTTTTTATCCATGAAACCGTAAATTACCTGTGCGCCGGCACGTTCAAGATCCCGCGCCCAGCGAATGTTGGCTTCTTCGTCAAAGCGGGCTTTTAATTCAACCATGGCGGTGACGGATTTGCCTGCTTCGGCGGCCTCGATCAGGGCTTCGATAATGGCGCTATCGTTTGAGGTGCGGTAAAGAGTTTGCTTAATAGCAACCACCTTGGGGTCATGCGCCGCCTGGCGCACAAACTGCACCACCACATCAAAACTTTCATACGGGTGATGAACAATAAGGTCTTTTTTACGGATAGCCTCAAACACATCGCCGCCATAATCACGCACCCGTTCGGGAAAGCGTGCATTAAAAGGGGCGAATTGAAGGTCGGGACGTTCTTCGACAATAAGCTGTGAAAAATCGGCTTGGCCCAGCAATCCATCAAGATAAAAAACGTCTTCTTCGTCAACGCCCAACGCATCAACAACCAGACTGGCAATGTCTTCGGGCATACCAGCGTTAACCGCCAGCAAAATAACCGAACCCCTGCGTCTGCGTTTAAGTGCGCTTTCAAAGGTACGAACAAGATCTTCTGCTTCTTCGTCTATCTCAACCTCTGAATCACGGATAACCCTAAAATAAGAAAACGCCTTGAGTTTATATTCTGGGAACAACCTGTCCATAAACAGCGTAACCATGTCTTCTATGGGGATGAACCGCGTGCTTGATCCGGGAAGGCGAATAAACCGTTCAAGCAAATGCGGAATAGGCAGCAACGCACGCAGCATTTCATCGGAATTTTTTTTCTTTAACAGCATAACCAATGAAAAACCTAAATTAGGTATGAACGGAAATGGATGTGCCGGGTCAATTGCCAGTGGGGTTAAAACCGGGAACACATGTTCCATAAAATATTTTTCTAACCATTCACGGTCTTTCTTGGAAATATCATCTGCGCTTAAAACTTTTATGCCTTCTTGGGAAAGCTGTTCGCGTAATTTCAACCAACAAGTCTGTTGATCGGCCATAAGGTCGCCAGCGGCTTTGTTTATGGCTTCAAGCTGTTTGAGCGGATTAAGCCCATCTTGGCTTTGGGTTTTAACCCCGGCACGCACCTGACCTTTTAGACCGGCGACGCGAACCATGTAAAATTCATCCAAATTAGCGGCGGATATGGAAAGAAACCTTAGGCGCTCTAATAATGGATGGGTGGGGTTTGATGCCTCCTCCAAGACGCGCGTATTAAATGCCAGCCACGATAACTCGCGATTGGCAAAACGCAATGTCGATTTAAGATCGATATCCGTTACCGCCTTGGGGGAATCTATTTTTTCCATTTACACCTTTTCCATTTACGCCTTCTTTAAGCCAACTTTATTCAACCCTTGCGGGCAGCCTTGCCCATAGTCTAGCTACTTGTGATTCCTTTGTCATCTTCGGTTTAATGGTAATAATTTTAACTATAAAATATTTTTTGTTTGTAACCGCCAATACCCATAGCCAAATGGAAACAATGCAGGCATTGCCGTCAAACAATGCGCTGCCCGTTGGTTCATCCTGAGACCAATTGACAGCGTAAAAGCCGTCCCCCGAAAGGGGGGCGGCTTAATTTTTGAGATTTATGCACTTAATAATTATCTTGCGTCATTGGGGTATTGTTAATTTTCAGAATTATCTTCCAGTACCCGACGAACAAGCGGGATTGTTACCCTGCGTTTTTCAGCTAGCGAAAGGTGGTCTGTACTTTCAACCACGCGGCGAACATCGGCAAATGAACGGCCCATTCTTGAAAGAAGATAGCTTATAACGTCTTGGCCCACATCAATTTGACGATCGCTAAATTGCTTTATCAAAAGTGCGCTTATCAATGCATCGTCCGGTGGATTTATTTCAGCAATAGGTGCCGTGTTTAAACGCGAAGAAAGATCTTTTAAATTAACCTGCCATCGTGCTGGTGCTGTTTCGGCGGTCATTAAAATACGGATATCGTGTTCACGGGCAAGGTTGTAAAGATGGAGAAGTTGTTCATCTAGACCCCCATTGATAAAGCCTTTTGCGTTTTCAACCACCAGTGCCGTGGCCCCTTCTACAACCGCTGCTGGGTCTCTAGCACCAAGCATATCAATGCCTACATTTTTAGCCCCCGTTGCATTAATAAACACATTTGCAATATGGGTTTTGCCCGACCCTGCTGGCCCAACTATAACTAATAATGGCCCGGGCCAGTTAGGCCAGTTATCAATCCATTGCACGGCTTGTTGGTTTGAGGGCGCGACAAGAAAATCATCGCCCGAAAGTGCCGGACGATGACCAAACGTCATGGGAATTTGCTCATGCGTATTCATGCGTATTAGGGCCTAGCTGTCGTCACTATGGCCAAGATAAAGTTCGCTGGCGCGATATCTGGCTATGGTAAAGCGAACAAGCACCCCTATCATGGCTGCGGTTGGAACCGCCAACAAAACCCCGGTAAAGCCAAATAGCGTACCCCCGGTCATAAGCGCAAATATTATCCATACCGGGTGAAGCCCAACACGCCCACCGACCAAGGTCGGGGTCAGGAACGCAGCGTCTATCGACTGACCAACCCCAAATACAAGACCAACCAATAAAAAATCACTAATTTCACTGAACTGCATCATGGCAACCGCAAGGGCAACCATCGAGCCCATCATCATGCCAACATAAGGAACAAAAGCCATAAGCCCGGTACCTATGCCGATAAGAAGACCAAAATCAAGACCGACCAATGTTAATCCAGTACCATAGATTGCGCCGAGGGTCGCACAGACCAATGCTTGCCCGCGAACAAACCCGGCAATGGTTGTATCCATTTCGTTAAGCTGTGCGCGAATTGTATCGGCTGAACCGCGCGGCAGCAAATCATTGAACTTTGCAACCACGCCTTTCCAATCGCGCAAAAGAAAAAATGAAACGATTGGCATAATCAAAAGCAGAGACAGTACATTTACAAAAGCGCGTCCACCCATGAAAAGGTTTTTCAAAACACCAACAAGCCATGCAACAATTTCGCCAGCGTAATCACCTACTGCATCTTTTAATTTTGCAAGATCGCTTGCGCCTAATTCTGTTTCGAGACGAATAATATATGGCTCAATCGCGTTGCGCGCTGTTTCAACTGCATCTGGCAACAATGCCAACAGACCAACAATCTGCGCCTGCAAAAGCGGAAACAGGGAAACCCCGGCACCGACGATAAATAAAATAAACGCTAGCATTATTAATGCTGCTGCGGCACTTCTGGACCCTATTGGCCCTTCTAGCTTGTCGGCCAATGGGTGCAAGAAATAAGCAACCGCAAGCCCTGCCACAAACGGCATCAAGACAGAACTAAGCACATAGAGAAGCGCAGCCGTAACGACCATGCTTATCAGCCAAATTTTCATTTCCCTATCGCGTGTCAACGTTACCCTCCTTTAGTGCTTGGCCAGCGTTTTAATGCCTCAGTCACAATAGAAATACCAGAAGCAACTGTGGTTAGTGCGGTGCAGAACATCAATACATCAAGCACCACACCTAAATTTAATCCGTACCCTGATCCAGCCATAATTGAGCCCGCATATAATATTTGGAAAGTGGTGTTAACCTTACTCACCATCTGCGGCTTCATTGGGTGCATGGTAAGGGAACCAGTCAAGGTTTCAAACACCATTGCTCCAAAAATAATTACCACATCCCTGAAAACTACCAAAATAACAAGCCAACTAGGGATAATTTCCAAATATCCCAGCGTCACAAACACCGAAACCAGCAACGCCTTATCGGCCAACGGGTCAAGATATTTGCCCAGTTCGGTTTCCATGTTGAACCGCTTGGCGATAAACCCATCCACCGCATCCGATACGCCGGCAAAAGCAAACACCCAAAACCCCCATAAAAGATTGCCCTCAAGCAGCAACCACACAACCAGCGGAACTGCGCCAATGCGCAACAGTGTAATAAAATTGGGAATATTCACCGAGCTTCCTTACGAATGCCCATATACCAGTTGCCAGCCTCATCCCAAAGCACAAGGTCGGCCTGATCCAAAGACAAGGCCAATTGCTCGGCATCACCAATATAATTAATGGTTACATTTACCGCCCTACGAGAAATCAGGGTGACTTCTGATTTTCTTACCACGGCTACTCCGTTAAGGCGGTCACGCACCTTTATCCAATCATTTAAGTTTGAAACCGGAACAACCAACGGCAATAATGCTGGTTCGGCAAATTTAATAAGATTATCTTGCTTCCAGTTGTCTTCAATTTGCACCGTAAGCTGCACTGCGGCACGATTGAGCAGAGATTCTATGTCTTCGCCGGGGTTGGCGCTAAAGCTTTTAACCACGGTGTGTTCCTGCAGGGCAAAACCAAATCTGGTCATGTAAACTTCAAGTTCGGGAAGTCCGCCGTAGGAATCCATGCGTAATATTCCATGAACAACAACTACATCACCTGCGCCATACTTGGCGGCGACTTCTTCCAATCGCTGGGTATCGCCCTCTATTGCTTGTTCGGCACCAATGGTGCGCATATCGGCAAGGTCGCCCATGGGCAATACCGTCGGAACCAGCCCGCCAACCTCACCCGGTCTTTCCTGCCATGCGGTGCGCCACGGATTAGGATCATCCCAAAGCAATAATGCGCCCGCTGCCTGATAAACCGGAAGCACGACCACGGGCTTGCTTTCGGTTTCGGCAAATGGAATTTGATGCGCGTCCAAAAGATCGCGCACCACATCTGCACGGTAACGATAATTAAGGCTGGCAATGTACCTGACCGATGATGCCTTTTCCTCGGCTACCTCAAAATCTTGCAAAAATTCCACAATCTGCTTGCGGTTCATATTGGGCAAGCGGTCATGATAAGCATTAAGCGTAAGGCGCTGCAAAAGTGCGCGAAACGATCTGGTTATACCTTCGGCCTGGGCCATGTCGCGGGCCTGATTTACCGAGCTTGCGGTTATATCGACCTTAATCCCATTTACCTCAAAAAGGCGGGCGGCATCAGCATGGGCCAACCCGCCACCCGGACGGGGATCGGGAAAAAGAGACAAAATGGCTGTGATAAAAAGCCCGTAGGCAGCCTTGGTTGCTACTTTGACTATTTTGGCCCTCAAATCACTGAGCACATAATATGATGCTTTAATTTGCCCTTTTTGGGTCATTGCAAAGTGCCCCGGATAAAGTATGTTTCACTTGGATTCTCAGGTTTAAGGCCAATTCGGCCCCGAGAATGTTTTTATTATAGAAGGTTCTAGCACGTTCAGGTATCAATGCCACGGATTTGCCGCCTATTCTAGGCGCATATGCATATAGAGAGGATAAACCCATTTCAGGCACAAATTACAAGAGTGCGGGTGTCGATATAGATGCCGGAAACGCCCTGGTCGAAGCCATCAAGCCACAAGCAAAATCAACGTCCCGTTCTGGCGTTATGGCCGGTCTGGGTGGGTTTGGGGCCATGTTTGACCTAAAGGCCGCTGGCTACAAAGACCCGGTGCTGGTTGCCGGGACAGATGGCGTTGGCACCAAGCTAAAGGTGGCAGTATCCATGGGGCAGCACGACACTGTTGGGATTGATCTGGTTGCAATGTGCGTAAACGATCTTGTGGTTCAGGGTGCCGAGCCGCTTTTCTTTCTAGATTATTACGCCATGGGCAAGCTTAACATCGATAACGGCAGCGCCGTGGTTTCGGGAATTGCCGAAGGTTGCCGTCAGGCAGGATGTGCCCTTATCGGTGGTGAAACAGCCGAGATGCCCGGAATGTACGCTGGTGGTGAATATGATCTGGCCGGTTTTTGCGTAGGTGCGGTTGAGCGCGATGAAATCATTACCGGTAAAAGTGTAACCGAAGGCGATGTGGTTATTGGGCTTGCTTCAAACGGGCTGCATTCGAATGGGTTTTCGCTGGTACGCAAGGTTATAAGTGATGCAATTATTGGCGGCAAAGCAGAAACAAAAATAGAAGCAGCCGTGCGTGACCATATTGTTGATAAGGCACGCTTGGCATACGACGGCCCCGCCCCGTTTGATAAAGGAAAAACACTTGGCGAAGCACTATTAGCACCCACGCGTATTTATGTAAAAAGCTGCTTAAGCGCAATTAAAGCAGGTGGCGGTGCGGTACACGCCCTTTCACACATAACCGGTGGCGGATTGCTGGAAAATATTCCCCGCATATTGCCGGATAATCTAAGTGCCGAAATTGATGTTGGCACATGGGAATTACCGGGCGTTTTTTCATGGCTGCAAAATTCCGGTAATATTGCGCCAAACGAAATGGCGCGTACTTTTAATTGCGGTATCGGTATGGTTTTAATTGTATCCGCTGATAAGGCAGATGAAATTAAATCGGTGCTGGAAAAAGAAGGTGAAACCGTATTTACCGTAGGCCACATTATAAAACGCAACAATGGGGATGCCAAAGGGGATAAAGGCACCGTTTTAGTAGGTGTAGAAAAAGCATGGGGTTAAAACCATGAAGATTGCCGTACTTATTTCTGGCAGAGGATCAAACCTTCAATCGTTGATTGATGCCTGCGCCACAGATGACTTTCCTGCAGAAATAGTGCTGGTTATTTCTAATAAAGCGGACGCGTATGGCCTAAAACGGGCTGATGAAGCGTCAATTCCTACGGCTATATTCAACCACAAAGATTTTGCAACCCGCGAAGAATTTGATGATGCCATGAGTAACGCCATTGAAGCAGCTGGTGCCGAATTCATTTGCCTTGCCGGTTTTATGCGCTTGCTTTCAGATACGTTTGTGAAACGCTGGCACGACAGGTTGATAAATATCCATCCGTCGCTGTTGCCTACGTTCAAGGGCCTGCATGTTCACGAACAGGTTATTGAACGTGGTGCGCTTTTTTCAGGCTGCACTGTTCACTTTGTCCGCGCTGCCATGGACGAAGGGCCGATAATTGCGCAAGCGGTAATTCCGGTTAAGCCCGATGACAATGCAGACACCCTTGCAGCCCGGGTGCTGGAACAAGAACATGTTATATATCCCAAGGCTCTTCGTCTTATTGCCGAAGGTCGGGTAAGGGTATCGGGAGAACGAGCCATAATCGACGGGCGCAAAACCCCCGATGGGCACCTTGCAAACCCTGAATAATAAGGGCGCTTGCCCGCCCCGACCACCCCGAACAAAAAAACCGCCCCCTAAAAGAAAAGGAAGAGCGGCTTTTTTATTTATTCTATAGCGCTAAAGCGTTCTTATCCGGTAATTTCTGTTTCGGAAAAGAAGAAAGCAATTTCAACTGCTGCGGTTTCCGGAGCATCGGAACCGTGAACCGAGTTGCTTTGCACATCAATAGCAAAATCTTTGCGAATGGTTCCATCATCGGCATTTGCCGGATTGGTGGCGCCCATAACTTCGCGGTATTTTGCGATAGCATTTTCACCTTCAAGAATTTGCGGAACCACAGGGCCAGAGATCATAAAATCAACCAATTCACCAAAGAACGAACGTTCTTTATGAACGCCGTAAAATGCCTCGGCTTGACCTCGGGTAAGTTGAATACGTTTTTGTGCAATGATCCTAAGACCGGCTTCTTCAATATAGGAATTGATCTTGCCGGTCAGATTGCGATCGGTTGCGTCTGGTTTGATTATGGACAGTGTCCGTTCTACAGCCATGCTGACAGAGCCTTTTGCTGTTAAAAATAAGTTTTCAAAAAAGTCATACCCTGCTTACTTGTCACAGGGTCGGCGGGTTATAGACTTGTAAGCCAATTTTTGCAATACCCCCCCGCCACACCTAGATAAATGCTATATTTAGCCCAATTATACTGGTAAAATACTGATATCAACGCATAAAATTAGTTGAAAATACAACTAATTGTGGTTTTTTAGTAACTTTTTATTCACCTGAATATTGGAGTATTACCATTAATTTTGTTGTTATCTAAGATTCTTGGCGTTCCGTATAATGACGCCATTTTAAAAAGTTAGGCATAGGTAAATATAAATGGATTCGTTCTTAGAGCTTTTGGTTGCCTTTGGCTTCAAGGAATTGAAGGAATGGATTATAGCAATCTGTTCGTTCATGTTCATGCTTAGTTTTCTTGGCGGAATGATATCGGCACTTTTTGTTATCAACTCCAAATTGCTCAGGCCGCCAAAACTAACCACCAGAATTTCATTCAGGATGTTTATTCTTTCTGAAGTAATGCTGATTTTTGCCGCCATTTACTACCACATATTTATGGTTGGGCATATAAGCGGCGCACATGTTGTTTATTGGATTGCTGCCGCAATGATAATGCCCTTGGTGGCAATTATCGGCGCACAAATAATGTATATAATATTTTCCGGCAAAGTGAGGGCCAAGAAAAAAGCGGTCAGAGACAATGCAAGAAAAATTCGTAATGAACGCACTACAACAATGGAAGATGGTCATGCCAAGGTTGCCAAAACAAAGCCTAAGAAAAAATAATTAAACTTCTTTCTTTTTCCAACCACCGCTATCTGTTTGTTGCCAGTAGGTCAGATTAAATCCGCTATCCTTGTACAATTTCCATTTCTCCCGAACACCATCAAGAACAGCAACGTCGTTTCCATTAAATATCTCAAAACAGCGTTCATATTTATCAACGCTGTTTGATGGCGCCCCGTCAATTAAAAACAAAAAATCAGCACCGTTTGGGTTTTCGTCCTTGTCGGTAATCCATACTGGTTGGCTTTCTGGCTGACTTTCTGGCTGGCCATCCGTTGATGTTCCGTGGGGAAGCCATGAGGCCGGATCGTGCGCCCACAAGGCCGCATCAATAACCCCTACACGTTCGGTTGATTCCGCAATTACTACTGCGCGCTTTTCTGCATCAATTGTTTTTTGCAAAAGCTGCGGTAATGTTTGCTCCAAGGTTGACCTTGTTAAATGGTAAAAGGCAACTTCGCCTATTGGCTCTGTCATTGACCTTACTTTTCGAACCTATCGGCAACAAAGCGATCAAGCAGACGAACCCCATAGCCGGAACCGCCTTTTGGCGTTGTTGGGGTGCCTTTCTTTTCCCAGGTAACGCCAGCTATATCCAAATGCGCCCACTTGGTATTTCCGACAAACCTTTTCAAAAACTGTGCCGCAGTAATAGACCCGCCGCCACGTCCAGATGAAATGTTCTGCATATCGGCAGCGGGAGAATCTATCATTTTGTCATAGGCATCACCCATGGGCAGACGCCACAGCTTTTCGTTCATTGCCTTGCCCGCTTCTTCCAAATCATGGGCCAGCTTGTCGTCGTTTGAGAAAAGCCCCGCATATTCACCAGCCAGCGAAACAACAATTGCGCCCGTTAGGGTGGCCAAATCAACCATCAACTGTGGCTTGAAGCGTTCCTTGGTGTACCAAAGGGCATCGGCCAAAACCAACCTGCCTTCGGCATCGGTATTTAGAACCTCGATAGTTTGTCCCGACATGGATTTTACAATATCGCCCGGGCGTTGTGCTGTACCCGATGGCATATTTTCAACCAAGCCAACCACGCCCACGGCATTTACCTTGGCCTTGCGCCCGGCCAACGCCTTCATTAGGCCAATAACAACACCGGAACCGCCCATGTCGTATTTCATGTCTTCCATGCCGCCCGCTGGTTTTAGAGAAATACCGCCGGTATCAAACGTTACCCCCTTGCCCACAAACGCCACTGGCTTGTCTTTTTTGGCTGCACCGTCCCAGCGCATAACAACCATGAACGGCTCGTGCGCACTGCCCTGTGCCACACCCAAAAGCGCACCCATGCCTAGCTTTGTCATTTTGGCCTTGTCTAAAATCTCAATCTTCACGCCCAGCTTTGAAAGGGATTTTGCCTCAGCCGCAAGGGCCTTGGGGAAAAGCACGTTGCTAGGCTCGCTTATTAAATCGCGGGTAAAGAACACCCCATCAATAACCTTGTTTTGTTTGGCAAAGCTACGTTTTGCTACGGCTGAACCCGCACACTGAATTGCCAATTCTTTTATTGCCAGCTTAGCGTGGCCTTTCTTTTTGGTTTTGTATTTATCAAATTTATACGAAGCAAGCCTAGCCCCAATACCAACATGAACGGCCATTTCAGCAGACGACAGCTTGCAGCCACCCATGTCATCCAACAAAACGTGCGCTTTTTCGCTTTGCGCTTTTAGGCTGGCATATATGCGCCCGCCAATGGTTTCAAATGCGCGCTCGTCCAGATCTTTGGCTTTGCCCATTCCAATGCACAATATGCGTTCAAGCCGGGTTCCGGCAGGTGTCATAATGGTTAGAGAATGATTTTTCGCCCCCTTAAAGCTTGATGCCTTTATCGCCTTGCTGATTGCGCCACGAGTTGCTTTGTCCAGTTCTGTGGCGCTGGTGCATAATTTTCTTCCGTCCATAACGCCCACAACTGCTGT
>DAOWFB010000128.1 GCA_030638205.1 Thalassospiraceae bacterium | reverse complement strand
TTTTCCGATGGTGGTGATGCCTATTCGTTTGCTGATGCGGTTTCTCGCGGAATGGAACTTGCCGCCCAAGGGGCTGCCATAATTGATGTGGGGGGCGAGTCTACCCGCCCCGGGGCCGACCCCGTTTCCATAGAAGATGAAATTGCCCGCACTATACCGGTAATCGAACGTTTGGTTGCGGGCGGCGTAACGGTTTCAATTGATACCCGTCATGCAGTTGTTATGGAGGCCGCTATCCAAGCAGGCGCCAGCATAATTAACGATGTTACCGCGTTAACTAATGATGAAAAATCAATGGAGGTCGCGACGGCAAGCGGTGCCAGCATTGTTTTGATGCATATGCAGGGTACGCCCGGCACCATGCAATCCAACCCATCATACGGCAATGCCAGCGTTGAAGTATTTCAATACCTGAAAGCTCGGGTTGAGGCATGCGTTAAAGCGGGCATTGATAGGTCGCTAATTGCGGTTGACCCTGGAATTGGTTTTGGCAAGAACCTCGAGCATAATCTGCAAATTCTTAAATCTCTGGATATGTATAAAAATCTTGGGGTAACGCTTTTATTGGGGGCTTCTCGAAAAAGCTTTATTGGGGCAATTATGGGTGAAGATACGCCAAAGAACCGCCCCAAAGACCGCATGCCGGGCTCGTTGGCGGCTGGTATTTGGGGAGTTAAAAGCGGATTTGATATATTGCGGGTTCATGATGTGGCTGAAACCAGCCAGGCGCTCAAGGTCTGGGCCGCCATTGAGTAGGGGGAGTAGGCGAGCAGGCCTAAAACCCAACCTAAAACCCGGTGTAAAAAACCGAAACAATAATTTACACGTCGTTAGGGCTAAATCGGCTAAAAGAATGTCATGACAGAAAAACTTTTCGGCACAGATGGAATTCGTGGAACCGCTAACCAGCACCCAATGACGGCCGCAACCGCATTGTTAGTGGGCCAAGCGGCTGCGCTTCATTTTACCCGTGGCAATCACCGCCACCGTGTGGTCATTGGCAAAGACACCCGCATTTCAGGATATATGATTGAACAAGCACTAACCGCTGGTTTTGTTTCCTGTGGGATGGACGTTATTTTGGTTGGCCCCATGCCAACACCGGCGGTTGCCATGCTAACGCGTTCGCTGCGCGCCGATATTGGGGTAATGATTTCAGCATCACATAATCCGTTTGAAGATAACGGCATAAAGATTTTTGGCCCCGATGGTTATAAACTTTCCGATGAAATGGAATCAGAAATTGAACAACGCATAAATGGCGACATGTCGGCAGAGCTTGCCCCGCCAAAGGAGCTGGGTCGGGCTTATCGTCTTGATGATGCCATTGGGCGCTATACCGAATTTGTAAAACAAACATTCCCCAAGGGAAAGACCCTTGAAGGTTTAAAAATAGTTTTAGATTGCGCCAATGGTGCGGCCTACAAGGTTGCGCCTGAGGTTTTGTGGGAGCTTGGCGCCGAAGTAATTTCCATTGGGGTTGATCCAGATGGTTTTAATATTAATTCCGATTGTGGCTCAACTAAACCTGAAAAAATGTGCGCCGAGGTAATCGCCAATGGTGCCGATATTGGCATTGCATTGGATGGTGACGCCGATAGGGTAATTATTTGTGACGAAAAAGGTGAATTAGTTGACGGCGATCAGTTAATGGCATTGGTGGTTAAATCCATGCAGGCACAAGGTACATTAAAAAATGAAACCTTGATAGCAACCGTTATGTCAAATCTGGGTCTTGAGAATTATCTTGAAAGCATCAGCATTAAAATGCACCGCGCCCCGGTTGGCGATAGGTACGTGGTCGAAGCTATGCGTGAAACCGGATGCAATGTTGGCGGCGAACAGTCCGGTCATATTGTTTTAGGTGATTTTTCCACCACCGGTGACGGCCTTATTGCTGCATTGCAGGTGCTTTCGGTGCTAGCTGAAAACGGTAAAAGCGCAAGCAGTGTTTGCCGTTTGTTCGAACCGTTACCGCAGTTATTGAAAAACGTTCGTTATAATGGAAAATCACCACTTGAAAACGATGAAATTAAAATAGCCATTTCAGTTGCTGAAAATAAATTAAAAGGAAGCGGGCGTTTGTTAATTCGTAA
>DAOWFB010000072.1 GCA_030638205.1 Thalassospiraceae bacterium | reverse complement strand
CATCGCACCATGCTATGGGCTCAATATCGCAGCCCAATTCATTTAATTTCGATTTTATTTCATCGGCGTCCATTGGTGAAAGACGGTTTATGCGAATAGAGCTTTTTAATTTTATGGATACAATTTTTTCAGCTCTTGGGGTGGAAACTGAAAATATTTTCGCAATGCGGTTTAGAAAAACTCTTCGCTTTTGCTCAGCCCCGCCTTTTGATTTTGATGATTTATGACTGGCCATTAATCATCTGCTTTTTCTTTTGGATATTTATTTTCTTTTTTGCGTGGGGTGCGAGCCATACCTTCGATAATTACGGTTATTTCACCTTTTGGTTTTTCATCTGCAAATATTTCAGCCAGATGGGAAAGCGTTCCACGGCTAAAACGTTCAAACTTTTTTGTTAGCTCCATTGCAACCACGGCCTTGCGATCGCCCAAAACATCAAATGCGTCTTGTAAAAACGCACCGATGCGGTGTGGGCTTTCATATAAAACTATTGTGTGTGGGCTTTCACGCTCAGATTCTAGTGCGCTTTTACGTTTTCCGCTTTTGCGCGACGGGAACCCTAAAAATGTAAAACTAGATGTCCCCAGGCCCGATGCAACCAACGCAGATGTTGCGGCATTGGCGCCGGGTATTACCTCTACATGGATACCTTCTTCTAATAATGTGCTAATTACCTTGAAACCGGGGTCGCTAATGCCGGGTAGGCCGGCATCGGATACCAACCCAACCGCTTTGCCATCATCAACCAACGACCTGATACGTGCCACCGCACGCGTTTCATTGTGCTCAAAACATGAAAATGTTGGATTTGGTTTAGCTATACCGTAACGCAGCAATAATTTTGAGGTAACCCGTGTATCTTCGGTTGCCAATGCATCAACCGATTTAAGCATCCTTACCGCCCGATAGGTAATGTCTTCCATGTTGCCGATGGGGGTAGCAATTACGTAAAGCCCGGGTTCAAGAGTGGTGTCATCTGCATCGCCCATATCTTTATTAGTTGATGAGATATTGACGGCCTCGTTTTTTTTGGGTGGTTTTGCTTGCTTCATGGGGGCTGGCTTTCCGGCTTTGGTGTTTTCACGGTCACTTATAGCACCGATAAGCACCTGAAACAGCGTCATATCCACCACTCCATCACTTGGCACCACTTGGCACCATTGGCACAGAATGTTTTATTATGCACTTATTAAGAGCATTATATTATAATTTCGTGGTATTGTTGAAATACTGACCGCGACCCCCAATATGAAATTAATGCGCTACCTGACAGTAACGACGATTTTTGCTTACGCCATAATTGTGGGCGGGCCTGCAAATGGGGCTGTGGACTTTGCCGAATGCAAGGTAGCGTTTGTAAAAAGTCAGGCCCCCAAATACACAAACCATGCAAAACAAATTATTAGCCTATGCAAAGGCGATAAAATTAAATTTGCGGTTTCGTTTAATAAAAAACGTCGCACCGCCGATTTTGTTGCATATAGACTAACACCAAAAATGGCTACATCGACACCTGCCATCAAAAGAAAAAACAATTGGTTCTCTCCAGATAGCAAAATTTTCAATAGCGAAAAAAAATCGTTTCAGGCGACAAGGGCATCATACAGACATAGCGGATTTGATCGTGGACATTTAATAAAAGCCGAAGACATGAAACTTGACGCGAAAGCATACAAATCTACATTTTTGTTTTCATCAATCGTTCCGCAGTTTCCAAAATTCAACCGTTTAGGATGGCGCAAGGCTGAACAGCTTCCGCGTACAAAAATAAAAAATGGGGTGTTTGATGAAGTTTGGATTATTGCCGGCGTAACTGGAACCCATTCCCACAGCAAAAGTATGGGCAAAAGCATAGGAATAGGCATAACGGTTCCGTCTTGTTTTTACAGGGTGCTAATAGGCAAAAAACGGGGCAACTATTCAGTTATTGCCCTGCTAATGCCCAATGACAATAAAATTGATAATAGCATTATTGTTTCTGATTATATTGTTGGCATGGATTATTTGGAAAAAATAATCGATATTGATTTATTGCCGGATTATAATTCTTTTGATTATGACGCAGGAAACTGGGGGCTTGAAGAAACGAAAGAATTAAATAATTCTGCACCTGCTTGCGACTGAAACTACCCTGGTGTACTTATTTAAATCATGAATAAATCTGTAAAAAATCCTGGCAAAAATCCTGGCAAAAATGTAGCCGTATTATTTAATAGCGGCACCGTAAATGATGATCTTTTTGCAACCTTTGCAGACAAGATATTGTCTGGTGGCGCAGGTGGCGCAAAGGTCGGCGGCATTGTTCAGGAAATGAGCTCAAAAACCGATGGTAAGCTAGGTTCCGTCGATGCCATTGAAATTGATACCGGCAAGCGCATCCCCATAAAAACACCTCACCTAAAAACCACGCCTGCTGGAGCCTGTTTATTAGAGGTTTCAATGCTGGCCGAATGCTCCGGTGCCATAACACGCGCCCTATCCGGTGATTTTGATATTGTAGTAATTGAAAAATTTGGCCGCCAAGAAGCAAAGGGCGAGGGATTAATAGATGAAATAATGGCGGCATTGGTATCTGATACCCCGGCCATAATCGCCCTGCCGGAAATTTACCAAACCGAATGGAATAATATAACCGGCGGCCATATAGAAATAATTTCAGCCGATATTGATGCCATGCTTGCGTGGTGGAACAAATAAAAAACCCGCCTCTTTAATTTTTATCAAATCAAAGAGAACGGGTTTTTTTAATTAATACTTATTTCGAAAGCTTAAATTAAGCGGTCTCAAAGCCTTGCATTTTCCAGCTCATAATACCGCCGGATAAATGAAACACATCGCTTGCGGCCTGGGTCACGGATGCAAGCTGTGCGCCGAATTGAGCGGTACGTCCACCACTGGCGCAATGATAAACCACAAACTTGCCGTCGTGTTCTGGCAAGCTATCGGGATTAAAGCCTGAAAGCGGCATATGGTGGGCATCGGGGATACGCTCGCGGGCGACTTCGCCAGATTCACGAACATCCACAAGAATTGCTTTATCTTCTGCAATCCAGCTTTTAAGCGTCTGGGGATCGACGGTTTTAAGGCTCATCTTATTATTTCTCCAATAAACTATTACTATTGCTACAGCCCGGCCTAAGACGGATATCTATGCGGGGGTTGCATTTATATATATAAGTATTATCTAATATTGCAAGCATGAAAATCACCCCCCTGGTAAAATGGCCGTGATTTCAGAAAAATATTGTATTTTCAAGGAATTAGAAACATGAGCAACCCAGCCAATATGGTGGTTAAGGCGTTTTTTGACCCAGATACCTATACCGTTACCTATCTGGTGACAGATTCCGCCACCAAATCCACCGCCATTATCGACCCGGTTTTGGATTACGACCCCAAATCAGGGCGCACCGACACCAAGTCAGCCGATGAGGTAATCGCCTACGCCAAGGCCCAAGGCCTAAACATTGAATGGATTTTAGAAACCCACGTCCATGCCGACCACATAACCGCGGCACCTTATATAAAAGAAAACCTAGGCGGTAAAATTGCCATCGGCGCCAAGGTTCCATTGGTGCAAGAAGTATTCAAAGGCCTATTTAACGAGGGCGACAATTTTGCCACCGATGGTTCGCAATTTGATGTTTTGCTGGGCGAAGGCGACGCCATCAAACTTGGCGATATGGAAGGCTCCGTAATGGAAACCCCCGGCCATACACCAGCTTGCGTAACATATATGTTTGGTGATGCGGCGTTCATTGGCGACACAATGTTTATGCCAGATTTTGGCACAGCCCGTTGTGATTTCCCCGGCGGTGATGCGGATACGCTTTATAAATCCATCAACCGTATTCCTGAATTGCCGGGTGATACCCGCGTATTTACCTGCCACGATTATTTGGCCGAAGGGCGTGATCAATATGCGTGGGAATCAACCGTTGCCGAACAAAAAGCAAAGAACGTTCATATAAACGAAAACGTTTCCAAAGACGATTTTGTAAAAATGCGCTCAGAAAAAGACAAAACATTAAACATGCCCGTTCTTATTTTACCTTCGGTACAGGTAAACATGCGCGCAGGCGCAATGCCAAAAGCAGAAGAAAACGGCATAAGCTATCTGAAGATACCGATAAACGGGGTTTAATTTTTGCCTTTCTGAAGCTTTTATTTCTTCTAATAATTATATGGCATATACTTTTCATACGGGTTGATATCCGACATCAAAAATAGCTACGGTTGAAAACAAGACTTGGGACGAAACAAAAGATAGAATGAAAACGCTGGAAGAACTATTTAATCAGACTAAGATGTTTAGAAAATTTACTTAAAATAAAAAAATCAAATAAAGGCCGTTTTCTAATGACAGGTGAAGAAGCATTCAAAAAAGGCATGTCGCTTCTTGCTGGCGGGGTAACCATTATATCCACTGGCACCGGGGCCGAGCGCAGGGGAATAACCGCAACTGCCGTATGTTCGCTTTCGGCAAACCCACCCAGTCTGGTTGCGTGCGCCAACAAAGATACAGGCACCGCGCAATCAATAAAAGAATCCGGCATTTTTGCCGTTAATGTGCTTGGTGGAGGCCACAAAGATTTATCCATGGTATTTGCCGGTGCAACCGGGCTTTCCGGTGAGCATAGGTTTCAGCATGGAAACTGGGCCGAACACGATAGTAAAGTTCCATACCTTGACAATGCCATAGCAGTATTTGTTTGCGAAACCGTAGAAAGTATTTCCCACGGCACGCATTATGCTTTCATTGGTAACGTCAAAGACATAATGCTGATAAACGAAAATGAAATGCCCATAGCCTGGCTGGGGTCATCGTTCCATAGCCTTTCTTAGAATTAGGTTGAAACCGACCACATCGCAGCCGTTGCAGCCCCTGCAGCCCTTGGCGTACAAGACTAAACATTCACACTCCCATAACAGAATCACTTCATGACGTTCATTAATTACAGGAATGATACGTGGAATTATAGGAATGATGCGTGGCGTGGCTGGATCGGCAGCGTTAGTGGTGGTGGCACTTCTTCTTTATCTCTTTCCGTGTTGAACATACCATCTAATGTACTAGCTACATTGGTTATAATTTAAAAACAAAACTACATCTTGTTGGCGCTTTTTATTTGTTGATACTTTAGAATGTTGCGTAAACTCAATACAGCTTACTGAAATAGAACGATTATATAACACAGCATAACAGATGAGATGCGGGTTTCGCTGTTGGTATTTTGCATTTACATCGCTAACATTCTAAGCAATCCATCACTATAAGCTAATATAAACAAATGATTTTTATGAATAAAAAACAATAAAAGTTGTTTTTGCCAATTGATGTTTATAACGCATTTGAACTAGTATGATCGCGGTATCCATTAATCGCGATTTTACCAATGTTACTTTGTGTTTGTGAGCTCGCAATTATTTTTGGATTTAGTTAATGAATAAAGAGAAAACTAGGGGGACTTCAAATGAAGACCAAGACAATTAAAGGAATGATTGCCGGTGCCGCAATAGCTACCGTAGCTGTTGTTGCAACTGCATGCGCAAGCACGTCAAGCAGTATTGATGAAGGCACGCCTGGCGCAGTACGCGCTATCAACTTGATGGCGGCCTGGGTTGACGCTGGTGCTCCAAATGGTGGATTTGATTATACCGATCTAAGCGGCAACAATCACACAACCACATATGACAAAGCTATCCAGCCAATGTTCAGCGTAGATAACTACTGGGCTCACAACGAAGATGGTGAATACACCCCTGACGGTGATATAGGTGCATCATCTTGCGTATCTTGCCATGGCGATACCGAAGAAGGTCGCGCTGACTCAGCTCACGAAATGAACCTTGGTTCATGGGAAGGCGTAATGGGCGGTGCGGATGCACTTTCCAAACCTCCTGGAGTGGCGCTTTGGGGTGAATCCAAAATCGGTGCTACCGATTACAAATGGAAAAAATCCAAAATGAAGGGTCGCATGCGTAACAACCGTATGCCAGCAGGCATGCTCAACGACCACACGGAAGAAAACCGTGATGGACCTTGCTTGAAAGATGGCAAACTTGTTTCAAATGAAAAATACGTTTGTGATGCAGGTGAAAAAAATGCGCTTAACGTTATGGCTGCATGGGTAGATGCTGGCGCTAAAAATGACCATACGTTCAATCACGTTATTTTGCCAATGTTCACCCAAGATGACTTCTGGGCTCCTGACACGGGGTCTTGCGTATCTTGCCATGGTGATACCGAAGAAGGTCGCGCTGACTCAGCTCACGAAATGAACCTTGGTTCATGGGAAGGCGTAATGGGCGGTGCTGATGCACTTTCCAAACCTCCTGGAGTAGCGCTTTGGGGTGAATCCAAAATCGGTGCTACCGATTACAAATGGAAAAAATCCAAAATGAAGGGTCGCATGCGTAACAACCGTATGCCGGCAGGAATGGTCAACGACCACACGGAAGAAAACCGTGATGGACCAATCGTTGTTCCAAACTAATATCTAACTTTTGTTAAAAATAAGCGATAAAGGCGGGAGACTTATTTCTCCCGCCTTTATTTTTTAACTAAAATTTTCATAATGAGAACCATGTACGATGATTAAACAGGCACACAAACTTCTTTTTATTTTTCTAATTGGCGCAACCATTGGATCGGCTCCGCTTTGGCAACCGGTCGCACACGCCGCTGATGGCAATCCTTTAAAGCTATCTTGGAAAGTTAACGTCGGTGACGGAAAAATTCTGCTAATTCCTGTTTTAGTCGATAATAAAGTTCTTGTCGTTTCTCCGAAAAATGATTTGGTGGCCCTAGATGCCAAAACAGGTGAAACAAAGTGGAAATATGCCCCTGCTGAAGGTGTATGGAAACGCGGCATTAAAGCCGATAACAATCAAGTATTTGCCTGCTTAAAAGGTGGGATCGTTACAGCTTTAAACGCACAAGATGGAACAGAGCAATGGCGGGTTAATCTTGGAATCAACTGCCCTCGCCCCGCTCATGTCACAAAAGATAGCGTTTACGTTTCAACAACATTTGTCGGCGCAGGACTTCCTGGAAAACCCTTAACCGGAGCGAAGTTTTTTTCCATTGACCGTGCTTCTGGAAAAATCAATTGGCAATTCACCAGCAAAAATTACCTTATTCAAACGGCCACCTCTTTTGGTGATACAGTTTATGCCGCAGGAAGCTATATCGACCCTAATTTTGACGACGACGAAGGTGGGGCAAATCGTTTTCAAGCTATTGATATAAAAACTGGGAAAGTTAAATGGACACACGAAAGTGTTGATGGCTTCCCCAAAACTATATACGCCACCAAAACTGAACTCGTGTACATCGCCTATCAAGACTATGCTTATGGTTTGGATGCTAAAACAGGTGAACGCATTTGGGAGCGTAACACCAGCAATTGGGTTCCTGGACTAACAGGCAAAGACAATAGAGTTTATATGGGGGCCGCCAACACTGACGTCTATGCTTTCGCGACAGATACAGGAAAACGCCAATGGAGATACAACATACCCGGCGGCACATTTAACTACATTCTTCAAACACCAGCCGTTGATGATGATAGATTATATTTCATTACCCAAAAGGGGCATATTTATGCAATTAACCGCCATAAAGGTGAAGAACTTTGGATGCATAACACTGGTGAAATTATCCGCATCGGCATATCTGTAAAAGATGGTGTAATCTATACTGGTGATATCAAGGGAAATATGTACGCTTACAAAATTTTAAAATAACACCTAATCAACACCGCTTAAAACGCTGCGCAAGATATCGAAAATTTGATCAATTTGATCTTTTTCAATAATTAACGGCGGGCTAAGGGCGATAGTGTCGCCAGTGGTGCGAATTAACAGACCCTTATCGTAGGATTTAACAAATACGTCATAGGCCCTAGCCGTTGGTTTGCCCGGGCGTGGTTCCAACTCAATCCCGCCAACCAACCCTGAATTGCGAATATCTATTACGTGTGGCGCACCTTTTAAGCCATGAATGGCATCTTGCCAATAGGGTGCGAGCGTATTTGCACGCTCAAATAATGCCTCGTCTTTATATAATTTAAGCGTTGCCAAGGCGGCGGCCACCGCAACCGGATGGGCTGAATAGGTATAGCCGTGGAAAAGCTCAATAATATTTTCTGGCCCGGCATTAACCACCGTATCGTGGATGCGGTCATGCACCAACACCGCGCCCATGGGAACGGTGCCCGAATTAAGGCCCTTGGCCGTTGTTATTAGGTCGGGCTGAACGCCATATTTGGTGGCGGCAAAGGGTGCGCCCAACCTGCCAAACCCGGTGATAACCTCATCAAATATAAGAAGTATTCCGTGCTTATCGCAAATATCTCTAAGCTTTTGCAGGTACCCCGTGGGCGTAATATAAACCCCGGCTGAGCCGACCATGGGCTCGACAATTACCGCGGCTATTGTGCTGGCGTCATGCAATGCCACCAGATTTTCCAACGCATCAGCAGCCTCAGCTCCGGTTGTGGGTTCACCCTTAGAAAAACCCTGTTTACCCCGATCATAAAAAAACGGCAAATGATCGACACCGGGCAAAAGGCTGGCAAATTGTTTTTTGTTATTGCCAAGACCGCCCACCGAAATGCCACCAAAACCAACACCGTGATAACCCTTTTCCCGACCAATAAATTTAGTGCGCGAGCTTTGACCATTGGCCCGGTGATAGGCCAAGGCAATTTTCATTGCACTATCAACGCTTTCGGAACCTGAATTGGTAAAAAATACATGGTTGAGGTCAGGCGGTGCTATTTCAGCCAAACGATTGGCAAGCTCGAACGCCGCCGGGTGCGCCATTTGAAACGGTGGGGCGTAATCCATTTCGGCTGCTTGTTTCTGTATGGCCTCAACAATGGGGGCGCGGCCATGGCCAGCATTACAACACCAAAGCCCTGCGGTGCCATCTAACACCTGACGTCCATCATGAGAGGTGTAATGCATATCCTTCGCCGCAACCAGAAGCCGTGGGTTTGCTTTGAACTGGCGGTTTGCGGTAAACGGCATCCAATAGGCATTTAGATCATTAGGTGTTTGCGGTGTATCGGACATTGGAATTCTCCATTTTTTATAATTGGCGGTAATCTATCATAAATCCAATTCACCAAAACAATTAAAAAGGGGCTAATCAGATGGGTAACCTTTTGCCGAAACCTTGGCCCACAGCCGCCCATCAATTGCCACCAGCCCAATGCCAATTAACGCCATGCCCGCCAGATGCTTGGGCAAGAGAATTTCATCAAGCACACCAATACCTAGCAAAATAGCACTAACCGGAACCAAGAATGTAACCAGCAGTATATTCGTAGCTCCCGCCGTCGCTAGAATTCTAAAATAAATAACATAAGCTAGGGCTGTCGATAGCACGGCTAACCCCAACAATGCCCCCGAGACAGCCATGCTTGGCATGGGCAGGTTCCAAGGCTGATCGATCACCAACATCACCGGAACAAGCATTACGCTCGACGCTATGACCTGCCCTGTTGCTGTTGCCATAGGGGTTACGCCAAAGTCTTTAAACCGACGACCATAAACTCCAGCAAAGGCATAGGACAATGCCGCCCCGAGGATTGCTATGGGCGCTAAGAAATCAAGACCAAATTCACTTAATGAATTGCCACCTATCATCACGATCACGCCAACAAATCCTGCTCCAACACCAAATAATCGTCCGCCGGTCATTTTTTCATCCGAGGTAAGAAAATGGGCGACAATTACAGTAAACAGAGGGGTCGTCGCATTGAGTATGGATGCGGCTCCGGACGACAGATAAACCTGCCCCCAAACAATTAGGGTAAACGGCACGGCATTGTTCAAAAATCCCATGCAAAAAAACGCCCGCCAAATTCGCCCTTCGGTGGGCATACGAAGACCCATAACCCGCATCACGGCAAACAAAATAGCAGCCCCCATAGCCACCCGAACGACAACCACCGTAAGAATTGGCATCTCGCGAACCGCCACGCCATTAAAAAAGAATGAACCACCCCACAGAACGGATAACGCAATCAATAGCCCCCATTCAAGTGGGCTCATGGATTTGTTGATAGCTGACTTTACGGTCACGGTGCCTCCTGCATAACGTAGGGCTGTAGGTGTTGTGATACCTTTAAGCGTATTTGGCATTCCGTTTCTTGTTATTTTTTATCATTATGGCCGTGTCCACCCAATGAACGGCGGTCTATGGCCACCGCCTTAACAAGTGCATAAATATTATTTCCCTTTTTTAATTCCATGTAGCCTGCCGAACGACGGGTAATCCGAGCAATAATAACTTGTGGGGCAATTTCAGATGATGCCGGAGCTATCTCAATTGCTACTTGTGCATATGGACCATCACCAGATTTAATATCGATTATATTCCCTGCAAGTGAATTTAAAATGCTGGTTCCCTGAGGAAGAGTTTTAGCCAAGACACCATCACGGGCACGCACGCGCATTCTAACGTGGTCGCCCGATTGCGTATCAATTTCAGGAACCCATCATGTATGCCCACCAACATCAAGCGAGCTAAGGCCATCAGCGGAGGTAGGGTTTATAACCACCGCGTCTAAAACCGCACCAGCATCCTGCCTGCCAGTTAAGGGGGCAAGATCAAGT
>DAOWFB010000057.1 GCA_030638205.1 Thalassospiraceae bacterium | reverse complement strand
AGGGCATAGTCACGCACGGGTATTTTGTCTTGAAAGATGGAGAAGGGGTGCATCATGGCCGAAAAAAAAGCACAAAAAAAATGGCGGGATAAATACCGCTTCGTAAAAACCCAATTGAACGTCATGGCAAAAAAAGTCACCCATGACGGACTTGAAGAAATAGCCGAGGCCTATGGCCTGAGCGGCAAGGCCGAGGCGGTCGCTTTTTGTTGTTTTGTTACCCGGGCCCAGATCCAAAAGGGCTGGCACGAGCCCAGATCCAAAATATTAATGGATTCAATGGCCGCCGGCTTTAGGGGTCAGCGGGATATTTATTCACCATAACATGGCTAAATTGCTTTACCCGGCTCGCTATATTCAATAAACGTGTCTAGTATGCAAAATAATTAACGACCTAAAAAAACCTTATTCTCACCTCCCCAAACACATTTATCACCCTAGGAGAAATTAAATGAAAACCGCTTTTCTCGGCCTCGGCGTCATGGGCTACCACATGGCAGGACATCTGGCCAAAGCAGGCCACGAAGTAACCGTATATAACCGCACCAAGGCCAAGGCCGATAAATGGGTTGGCGAATTTGGTGGCGCTGCGGCAAACACCCCAGCCGAAGCCGCCAGTGGTGCTGAAATAGTTTTTTGCTGTGTTGGCAACGATGATGATCTGCGCTCGGTCGTTTTGGGCGACGATGGTGCCTTTGCCGGCATGGATAAGGGCACAATTTTTGTCGATAACACCACTGCCAGCGCCGAAGTAGCACGCGAGCTTTACGCCAAGGGCAAAGAACTAGGTATCGATTTCATCGATGGCCCGGTTTCCGGCGGCGAAGCAGGGGCGCAAAACGCTGCCTTGACCGTAATGTGCGGCGGTGATGAGGCTGCATTTAATAAATCCCAGCCCGTAACCGATGCCTTCGCCAAGGCTGTAACCCTTATGGGGCCATCGGGTGCGGGCCAGCTTACCAAAATGGTCAACCAAACCTGTATTGCCGGTCTGGTTCAGGGTTTATCTGAAGCCATTAATTTCTCTGAAAAAGCGGGGCTGGATACGGCACTGGTAATTGACGTTATTTCCAAGGGTGCGGCCCAGTCGTGGCAAATGGAAAACCGTGCCGAAACCATGATTGCCGGCAAGTTTGATTACGGCTTTGCGGTTGATTGGATGCGCAAGGATCTGGGCATTGTTATGGCTGAGGCCGAACGCAACGGCGCACAAATGCCCGTAACCGCACTGGTCGATCAGTTCTACAAAGAAGTTCAAGCCATGGGCGGCAACAGGTGGGATACCTCAAGCCTGCTTAAAAGGCTTACTCAAAACGATTAAGCCAAAATTAGCTTAGATTACTGTCGTCTCTGGCCGGGTATCCAACCCGGCCGGGGCCGGGCAGGTTATGGGCGGCATAGGCCGTGGCCCCCAAAATTACCGCGCCAATCATCACCGCAATTATAAAATACCAACCCTCAGCCGCCCCTTGGGCGCCATGAACGGCAATAAGCGCCGCCGCGCCGCCTGGGGGATGGATTGTGTCGGTTATGGCCATGACCGCAATTGCACCAGCAACCGCAAGGGCCGCTAAAAACCAAGGTTCCAGCGGAATAAAATTAGCAACCGCGACCCCGATGCTCGCACCTAGCAAATTCCCCAACAAAAGCGCTTTAGGCCTAGCTGCCTTGGTGTGGGGTAGTGAAAAAACAATAACCGATGATGCGCCAAACGAACCAACCAATAGCACCCAATGGGGCGGCAGGTGGGTGGACAGCCAGCCAATTAACCCAATGGCTACCATGGCGCCAATAAAGCCCCTTAAAATAAACGCGGGATTATTCATTATTCAATTTTCAACAAAAGACGCGGCGTTGCCTGAAAAATATTTTTAATTCTCCAGACATACCATTTGCTCAGTTCGTCGTTTTTATCTTGGATTACCTCGGTTGCGTTATGGTCAAGGGCGGGAATAGAAGATTTGACCCTTATTTCACCCTGCATACCAAGGCCGCTTTCGGCAAGGCGTTGTTTATCGGCCTTGCCGATGGAACGCCCCATAACCTCGACTAAGCCGGCATCATAAACGTATTTAAGGCTAATCATGCTTTCATTGCGGCGTAAAAAAGTAACCGTCTTGGTTTTTAAAAGATCGCCTTTGCGTTCCCACGTAACCCGGAAATGGCCCTGTTGGTAATATTCAACATTTTGCATGGCGGTATCGCGGGAAAGATCACGCATTAGCACGGCCACCTTTTCGGCTTCTTGTTCTTCGTTTATGGAGCCATCCAAAATGCCTTGGTACAGGCCAACATCTGCAATGTAGCCATCGAAAATCATCGAATAATACCCGGCGGCATCAATCTCAATTTCGGCATCAAACCTTTGTGGAAGATAACAAGATGTCAGCACCAGCATTGCACCACACAGGGCGCTTATTTTTGCTAAAAAAGTAATTTGTTTCAATGCAGTGCCTTTATTTATTAAAGTTATGGGTTCATTGAAGTTATGATTTATCTGAATTTGCTTTTTGTTCTTCTTTTACACGTTGCCACAGCTCTTCCAGTTCGTCGAGAGGGGTTGCATCAACGCTTCTTCCGTCGCCTTGCAGTATGTTTTCAATACCACGAAAGCGATTTTCAAACCGATTGCTTGCGTGGCGAAGGGCGCTTTCTGAATCCACACCTAACTTGCGGGCAAGATTTACACAGGTAAACAAAAGGTCGCCAACTTCGCTTTCCAGTGCTTTTTCATCGCCCGATTTAATTTCTACCTTTATTTCTTCCAGCTCTTCGTCGAACTTTTCAAATACAGGCGCCGCATCGGGCCAGTCAAAGCCAACCCGGGCAGCGCGTTTTTGTAATTTAAGGGCGCGTAAAAGTGCGGGAAGGGCGCGGGTAACGCCATCTAGGGCACTTTTGTTGCCAGTTTTATCGGACTTGTCCGATTTACTGGCACGCTCGCTTTCTTTTACATTTTCCCAGTTTTCAGTTTGTTGATGGGCGCTGTTTATTTGTAAATCACCATCGCCAAATACATGGGGGTGGCGTCTAATCATTTTTTCGGAAATGGCGGCGGCGATATCGTCAAAATTAAAAATATTCTCTTCTTTTGCCATTTGTGAATAAAAGACCACCTGAAACAATTAATCTCCTATTTCATCCTTAAGTCCATTCATATCGCCGCTATCTATGGCATCGGCAACTTCGTAGGCTTCTTCAATGGTGTGGGGGGCGATGGACGAAAATGTCTGCTCCACATCCCACGGGCAGCCGGTTTCAGGGTCGCGCAGACGCTCCATAATGCCCAGAAGATGGGTCATTCGGCCCGTATTGCCACCATTATTACTGTCATTGTCCATTTAATGGGATTACTCCATTTGCCAACCCATTAGCAAGCCCATTAGCAAGCCCAAAAAACCCATAAGCAAACAGGCCACAAGATAATATGGGGAATATATGATGGCCATCACTGATAAATACTGACATATTGTGTCTTTACTAAACCTGGTAATATCTTTAATCCAGGACGTTAAGGGGGCGTTAAAATTGAGCTGGCCAAAAAATGATGATGGCACTGTTGATTGGGAGCACGTATTTACCGACCCCAAAACAGGCTTTATTCCAACCATAACTGATGCAAAATCACTTGATGCGCTTGAATCTTGCGCGACAGTTGTGATTAACAGCCTGTTTGGTCGTGATGACGACGAAGAATACCGCACGGCCTATATTGCGGCCTTAAATCACATATTTTTGTCACTTAACGGTGATGAGCATATTGAGACAATTCGGGCGCGCCTTATTACCATGCTGCATTCCATCAAGGAAAACCGTATTTCACGGGTGGCTGAATACCAAAAAGTAGGGCTAGAAAACCCAGACAACGAAAATCGCCGCATGAGCCCAGACAATCCTATGGCGGCAATCGACGTACTTGGAGAATAATAAATAGCAGGGGCTGGTTGATGGTTTTTAGGCCAATATCTAACTAAATCCATCTGGCCCAAAGCCTGCTTTATCATATTCTAAATTGCATAATGTATATTATGGAAAATTGGATATTATATTTATAGCCAATAGCTTAAACACGCACGTTAATAAAATAGATTATAAATCTATATGTT
>DAOWFB010000147.1 GCA_030638205.1 Thalassospiraceae bacterium | reverse complement strand
CACGGTTGCCCTGCCAATGGCGGCAATGGGGTTGCTTAACCCGGTTATTGCCGGTGCGGCCATGGCGCTAAGCAGCGTTTCGGTTGTTACTAATTCTTTATTATTAAAACGATGGAAAGGTGGAAATTAAAAATGAATATCGGAAATGCATCAAAAATGTCTGGCGTTCCGGCCAAGACCATTCGTTACTATGAATCCGTTGGCTTAATTCCACCTGCGGGGCGAACCGCCAATGGTTACCGCGATTACGATAAAAAAGACGTAGAGGTTCTAAGGTTTATAAAACGTTCGCGCAGCCTTGGTTTTAGCGTTAGCGAAGTTTCCAGCCTGCTTGATCTTTGGCTTAATGGTGGCCGGGCATCGGCTGATGTAAAATCCATAGCAACCAAACACATTGATGCGGTTGAGCAAAAGATTGCTGAAATGCAAAGCATCTTAGATACGCTAAAAAACCTGACCAAGTGCTGCCATGGCGACGATAGACCCGATTGCCCCATACTTGATGATCTGGCCGGACTTGGTGATGAGCTTGGCGATGAAAATGATGATGAGGTGGGTAGCGCGGCTGAGTAATTCAGCCTAACCTCAAAACAGATGGCAAAAAAAACAAAATCACGCAAATTATCTGGAAAATTATTTGGCAAACTTTTTTTGCCCGCATTTATTTTGACGGTGGCTCTAGCTGGCGTGGGTGGTTATTGGATTGCCGATAATATTTTTAGTGTTAGCGATGGTGGCACCATGGCCGATGGTAGCAGGGGGGTGCTTGCCCCGCCGGCAGATAAAAAATCAGCATTTAAAGTTATCCGTCCAAATCCATTTACCCCATGGCAAGCATACGAAGAAAAATTACCTGATGATATTTACGAGCCACCGCATACCAAGCTTGCGGCACCAAGCATCTCAGGTGGCAATGCCCCAACATGGATTAAAAATTCCATTCCCTATAACGACAATGAGGGCACCGGGCCATTAATTGCCATTGTAATAGATGATATGGGTGTGGACAGGGGTAGGTCGGAAAAAATATGGAAACTGCCACCACCATTAACATTGGCGTTTCTTACCTATGCCGATGACTTGGCAAAACAAACGCAAAGCGCACAAACAAACGGGCATGAATTGATGCTTCATGTTTCCATGGAGCCTGGATCAAAAACCGTAGATGCCGGGCCCAATGTATTGATGTCTGGCATGGATGAAGATGAGCTTCGCAATCTTGTGGCGTGGGGCATGGACAGGTTCGATGGTTACATTGGTATCAATAACCACATGGGCAGCCGTTTTACCGAAGATAAAGATGGAATGACGGTTGTTATGCAAGAGGTCGCAAAGCGCGGATTAATGTTCCTTGATTCGCGCACCAGCGCAAAAACAGTTGGCCCCATGGTAGCCGCAGAACTTGGTGTTCCCCATTTGGAACGCAACGTGTTTTTGGACAATGAACCCAAAGTGCCTGCGATAAATAAACAATTAGCTAAGGTCGAGGCATTGGCCATGCGCCGGGGAATTGCCATTGCTATTGGTCATCCGCGCGAAGAAACCATAAGCGCCCTTGCCCAGTGGCTGCCAGAGGCTAGGGCACGGGGGTTTCAAATTGTACCGTTAAGTGCGGTGCTTAAAAAAAGATTGGGTATTGGAGAATAAATTATGCCAGAAACATATAGAGAAACATATAAAGTAATTGGAATGAGCTGTGGCGGATGCGCCAAGTCAGTAACGTCTGCCATACAATCAGCCGCGCCCGGTTCTGAGATAAATGTAGATTTAGACGGCAAAACAGTTAGCGTTAGTGGTGCGAAAGAAGATGTTGTTAAGCAGGCAGTAGAGGACGCTGGGTTTGAATTTGCCGGCGTGGCCTAAACTTAAATGAGGGCAAGTTAATGATTAAAGCGATATATGGATTGGCTGTTGGCGTTGTTATGTCTGTTGGCTTTATTGTCGGCAGCGCAGAAGTGCATGGGGCTGAATTTATTCTCGAGCCGCTTGATTATGATTTTCCCACTGAAATAGAAGACGCAGCCAGCGATGGTAAAAACCTGGTGGTTATGTTTCACAAGAACGGATGCCCTTATTGTGACAAAATGCACAAAAGGGTTTTTCCTCACCCCAAGGTTTCAAAGCTTTATAACGAAAAGTTCATAATGATAATTGTTAACACGAGCGGTGATTTGGATGTGATAACGCCCAAGGGCGAGACAAAGCCCGAAAAAGAATTTGCATCCGAACTTTTGGTTCGGGCAACGCCTGTATTTATGTTTTACGGCAAAGACGGCGGTGATGCGCTTCGCCTAACAGGGTACCAAGATCCGGAAATGTTTACGGCCGCAGGTAAATATATTTCCAATGGCGCATTTAAAGATGGGACATCTTTTATAAATTATGTTCGCGGCATGAATTGATGGCGATGATAAAAATTAAAAATCACACATTGATGGCCCTGGTCGCCGCTATGATGGTTGCATCGTACGATTTGCCTGCCTTGGGTGAAATGCCACAAACTGATGTTGATTTCATTAATCAGATAAGCGGAACTGACGCAGAAAAAATTAATGCGCTTGAAATTTATTATGATTTGCACGTTTCAGAACTTGAAGTGCAGATGATAACTGAACAAAACACCGGAGCATTTCTTGGCGGAAGGCGGGCCGAACGCGAAGGCGATGCGGTTGAGGCCAAACGCTTGCTAAAAATGTATGAGGATACTAAGGCCGCCAAAGAAAAAGAGGCTAATAAAAACCGTCAGATTAGGAAAAAGCTTAGCAGTATTTACAAAATTGAATTTGCAGAAAGCCTTGTCATGGCACCGGAAGCACCGGAAACAATCTCGGCAATTTCTTCTGTCGCACCAAAAAACATGAAAACTGATGTAGCTAAAGCGTGGGCGAACGTTCAGGCGGCAAAAAAATCATGGAAAATTGCCAGAATTAATCTTTTAGAAGGACAAGAAAAATATAGCGCAAGGGTTAAGGGTGTACGTATTGGTGATTTGATGCGCTCGGTAACTGCGGCGGAAATTTTACTTGCCCGTGCGGCTGGTGATATGCGTCTTGTTGTTGCTCGCATTGCGATTGCCACCAGCCAGCCATTGGCTAAAACACTTTCTGGTCTTTGATAAAAAAAGGGAAAAAATGAAAGCGTTATTAAACTCACTTGCTCTGACTTTGGCGCTTGTTTTTTTCGCGCCAATTGCACCAAGCGCCAAGGTACCAGCCAAGCTTCTTCCTCTTTATGATACGAATGAAGATGGTATTCATTCTCAGCCGTGGATAAACGAAACCTTCAAGGATGTTGTTGATGATATGGAAACCGCATCGAGCGAGGGTAAGCGTTTATTGTATATTTACGAGCAAAAGGGATGCTGGACATGCGTGAAAATGCACGAAATCAACTTTCGTTATCCCCAGATAGTAGATTACCTAAACAAGCATTTTTATGTGGTGCAAATAAACATGCGTGGCGTCAACGAAGTAACCGATATTGACGGCAAGGTGATGGGGGAAAATGATTTTAGCGCCAGATCGGCAGTCAATAAAACCCCGACGCTTCAATTTTTCCCCGCCAACCCGAACGCGGTTAGGAGCAAAAACGGTATCCGCGCCGAAGTCTATCGTTTTATCGGATACCAAAAACCGGAAATATTCCTTAATCAGCTGGCCTATATCCAGCGCGGACACTTCAAACGCCAGCCCAATTTCATAAACTGGTACAAAAAAGGCGCTGGCCTGATAAGGCTGGAACCAGTTTTGGAAAAAAACGACTAGTTGTTTTTTCGTGAAATTTTATAGGCTTCTTCGGCTGAGCGAATAAGCGCGCGGGCCTTGTTGCGGCTTTCTTCAAATTCACCCTCGGGCGTTGAATCGGCCACTACCCCACCGCCGGCTTGGGCGTAAAGGGTTCCGTCTTTTA
This sequence comes from Thalassospiraceae bacterium, assembly GCA_030638205.1. Lineage (GTDB taxonomy): Bacteria > Pseudomonadota > Alphaproteobacteria > Rhodospirillales > Magnetovibrionaceae > DAOVVL01. The sequence goes on along the minus strand of DAOWFB010000147.1, from coordinate 306 downwards.
TTATGGCGGTACGTAGCGCAATGCAGCTATCCATTTCGCCATCAGCACCGAAATATCCAATGCATCCTGCGTAAATGCCGCGCTGTTCTGATTCTAGCTCGTCGATTATTTCCATTGCCCGCACTTTTGGCGCACCCGATACGGTTCCGGCGGGAAAGCCTGCAAACATTGCATCAATGGCATCGAACCTATCCGTATCAAGTTCGCCCTCAACATTGGAAACAATATGCATAACATGAGAATAGCGCTCGACTATGTTTCTTTCGGTTACCTTTACGCTACCGACCTTGGCAACCCGGCCAACAT
>DAOWFB010000064.1 GCA_030638205.1 Thalassospiraceae bacterium | reverse complement strand
TTGGGTGTTTTTGATACGACGGACGTAAAACGTTTTATGAAAGCGCAAGATTTTTTATGGACTGTTCGTTGTCATTTGCATTTTTCTGCCAATAGGGCCGAAGAAATTCTCAGCTTTAATGTGCAGGGCGATTTGGCCAAAAGAATGGGCTATCGCAACCGCCCGGGAAGCTCCGGGGTTGAGCGCTTTATGAAACATTATTTTCTGGTGGCAAAAGATGTGGGCGACCTTACCCGTGTGCTGTGTGCGATGCTGGAAGAAAACCACGGCAAAAAAACCAAACGCACATTTCTTTCGTTTGGTTTCTTTAAAGGCAAGTTAGATAATTTTAATCTTGATAATGATCGGTTAAATATAAAAAACAAATCTGTTTTTTCAAAAGACCCCATAAATTTACTTCGTCTTTTTGCCGAGGCCGAACGGCTTGAAGCAGATATCCATCCCGAAGCTTTGCGCAGTGTTTATAAAAACCTAAAACTTATTGATGCCAATGTTCTTAAAAACGTTGAAGCAAATGAAATGTTTATTGATATGTTAATTGCGCCTAAGGGGCCGGAACTTACACTGCGCAGGCTTAATGAAGCTGGTATATTAGGCCGTTTTATCCCCGATTTTGGCCGTGTGGTAGCGCAAATGCAATACGACATGTATCACGTCTATACGGTTGATGAGCACACCATAAATGCAATTGGAATTTTAAATAAAATAGAGCTTGGACTTTTGGCCGAAGACCATCCGCTATCAACAAAAATAATCCAGGAAATAAAATCGCGTCGGGTGCTTTACGTTGCGGTGTTGTTGCACGATATAGGCAAGGGCCGGGGTGGCGATCATTCGGAAATTGGTGCAAAGATTGCCAAAAAACTTTGCCCCCGTTTCGGCCTTGATGAATGGGAAACGGAAACCGTTGTTTGGTTGGTTTTGCATCATCTGGATATGAACCGCACAGCGTTCAAACGCGACCTTGATGATCCGCAGACGATTAAAGATTTTATTAAATTGGTGCAAACACCGGAAAGGTTGCGCCTGCTTTTAATCCTTACCGTTGCCGACACCCGTGCGGTTGGGCCAAATGTTTGGAACGGCTGGAAAGCAACGTTGCTGCGTGAACTTTATTCTCGCGCACTAGAAGCCATAACCGGCAAGGCCCCCGGTGGCCGTGCCGAGGCACGCGCCATGGACATAAAAGAAAAACTTGAAGTCATATTGACGGATGGCCCAGACGGATGGAGCAGAGAAGAATTAGATGCTCACATGGCGTTGGGCTACACTGATTATTGGCTTAGTTTTGATATGGGCCATTTGGCTCGCCATGCCAAATTAATCCGAAGGGCAAATAAAAAAGAAAGCAACCTTCACCTTGAAAGTACAACTGACCCGGGGGCAGATATTTCTGAAATTATTGTCTATACGGCGGATCACCCTGGTTTGTTTTCGCGCATTGCAGGCGCCATGGCGCTGGGCGGGGCAAACATTGTCGATGCCCGCGTGGTAACCATGGCTAACGGCATGGCATTAGATACCTTTTGGGTACAAGACGTTGGTGGCGGTGCCTACGACGGGCCTAAGCGAATAAAGCGGCTTGAAATAAAAATAGAGGCTGCATTAACCGGTAAAATAAATCCCAAAGTCGAAATTGAAAAAGAAGCAAAACGCCAAATTGGCTTGCGCACTGCTGTTTTCACCGTGCCGCCCCGGGTTTTGGTTGATAACAAGGCAAGCATGACCGCAACGGTAATAGAAATAAGCGCCCGCAACCGTACCGGGCTATTGCATGATATAACGTGGGCATTAACTGGATTGGGGCTGCAAATTATCAGCGCCCATATCACTTCGTATGGTGAGCGCGCGGTAGACGTTTTTTATGTAAAAGATGTATTCGGCTTAAAAGTCGATCAAGATGCAAAAATTAAATCAATTGAAAGCAAACTTATGAGCATAATTACCGCTTCAGCTGATAAAAAAACGAAAACAAATTAATAAGGGAATAAATTGGCGATAATCCGTTCCATTACCACGGTTGGCTCTATGACCATGATATCGCGCGTCTTCGGTTTTGTCCGTGACGTCGCGGTTGCTGCCATGCTTGGTGCCGGTGGGTTGGCCGATGTGTTTTTTGTGGCCTTCAAATTGCCCAATCTTTTCCGTCGCCTGTTTGCCGAGGGCGCATTTAACCTTGCCTTTGTTCCGCTGTTTGCGGGCAAGTTAGAAAGCGATGGAAAGGATGAGGCCCGCTCGTTCGCAGCCGAGGCCCTAAGTGCATTATTGCTGGTGTTGCTGGTGGTGGTAATGGCTTTTGAAATTGCCATGCCGTGGGTGATAAGCCTGTTTGCCCCGGGTTTTTTAGATGAACCTGAACGCTTTAACCTGACGGTTGATCTGGCTCGTATAACGTTTCCTTATCTATTGTTTGTATCGCTGGTTTCACTTTTGGCGGGTATTTTAAATTCGGTTGGTCGTTTTTGGGCGGCTGCGGCCGCACCCATATTGTTAAATATCACCTTGATAGCTGCAGTTACCTTGGCCTCGCCATATTTTGCCACCCCCGCGCATGCGCTTTCGTGGGGGGTTTTTTGCGCAGGTATTTTTCAGCTTATGTGGTTGGTATACCACGTTAAACGCGCTGGCTGGGGGCTGGTGCTTACCAAACCCACATTTAGTGCCGATGTAAAAAAATTACTTAAACGCATTGCCCCGGTTGCGGTTGGTGCGGGGATTTATCAAATAAATTTACTGGTTGATATGGTCATTGCATCGCTGCTGCCAGCCGGTGCCATTAGCTATCTTTTTTATGCCGACCGTTTGCACCAGTTGCCGGTGGGGGTAATAGGCGTTGCGGTTGGAACCGCATTGCTGCCATTGCTGGCGCGCCAAATAAGCGCAGGCGAAGATAAAGCCGCACTTGCCAGCCAGAACCGGGCCTTGGAATTTGCGCTTTTGCTTACGCTGCCGGCGGCGGCTGCACTTATTATAATGCCCGACATAATTTTACAGGTGTTGTTTGAGCGCGGTGCTTTTACGTCTGAGGCCACACAAAAAACCGCAGCCGCACTTGCCATGTTTTCGTTGGGCTTACCGGCGTACGTTATTATCAAGGCATTGGCGCCTGGGTTCTTCTCCCGTGGTGATACCGCCACGCCCATAAAAATAGGCGCGCTTTGTTTGGTGGTTAACCTTGTTCTTAATTTATTGCTGATGAAACCGTTTGCCCATGTGGGCATAGCCGCCGCCACCGTTAGTGCCAGTTGGATAAACGCCGGGCTCTTGACATGGGTATTAATCCGCCGTGGGCACTTTTCATTTGATGAACGTTTTAAAAAGCACCTGCCGCGGCAATTATTGGCAACCGCTGGGATGGCCGTTGCAATCTGGGGATTGCTGCTGGCCTTGGGTGATATGTTTGCAGGCGGGCTTATGCAAAGCGTTGTCGCATTGGTAATTGTGGTGGCGGTGGGTATGGCGGTTTACGGGTTATTGGCGCTGATGTTGGGGGTAATAAGCATGGCTGAGCTTAAGTTATTAGTAAAAAAAGAACCCCCCACCTCTAATGCTTGACTAGTTTGGGGATTTCCGGCCATAACCGCCGAACCATATTTACTTAACTCATCCGGTCCAAACGGAAGGGAACATATTTTATGAAACGTATTTTTTCCGGCGTTCAGCCTACGGGCAATCTTCATCTTGGTAATTATCTTGGTGCCATTCGCAACTGGGTTAACCTGCAAAACGATTATGAATGCCTTTTTTGTGTGGTTGATCTCCATGCAATTACCATGTGGCAGGAACCAGCCGAGCTTCGCGCCAACACCCGCGAGGTAACCGCCGGGCTTTTGGCCGCGGGAATTGATCCCAAGCAAAACATTATCTTTAACCAGAGCCAGGTCGCGGCCCATGCCGAGCTTGCCTGGATATTTAATTGCGTTGCCCGCATGGGCTGGCTCAACCGCATGACCCAGTTCAAGGAAAAGGCTGGTAAGCACAAGGAAAATGCATCCATTGGGCTATATGCCTACCCCAACCTGATGGCGGCAGATATTTTGCTTTATCGCGCCACCCACGTTCCGGTGGGCGAAGATCAAAAACAGCATCTCGAATTAACCCGCGATATCGCAGCCAAATTCAATAACGATTTTAAAACCGATTTCTTTCCCATGCCCGAACCGTTGATATTTGGTGAGGCAACCCGGGTTATGAGCCTGAAAGACGGCACCAAGAAAATGTCAAAATCCGATCCATCGGATCTTTCGCGCATTAACATGACCGACAGCGCAGACGAAATTGCTAAAAAAATCAAAAAAGCCCGAACCGATGCTGAAGCCTTGCCCGAAACAGCCAAAGGTTTAGAAGGCCGGGCTGAGGCCGCAAACCTTGTGGGTATATACGCGGCCTTGGACGGGATTTCCAGTGATGAGGTTTTGCAAAAATTCGCGGGCGAGGGCTTCGCCGGGTTCAAACAGCAGCTAGCTGATTTGGCCGTGGCCAAGCTTGGCCCTATTCAGGATGAAATGCGCCGCCTGATGGATGACCCCGCCCATGTTGATGGCGTGTTAAAAGATGGCACCGAACGGGCCCGGGAAATGGCCGAACCCATAATAAGAGAAGTGCAAGATATTATTGGTTTTCTAAGGGCTTAGAATAACCACACTGGCATCCGGGTTGAAAATGCAGCCCTTTAAGCCCATCTTCCAACCATGAGCCCATTTTTTAGCTAACAGTAATTTTAAGATATTTTTTGAAGCGGAGACGTTACTTATGTTTATTCAGACCGAAGCAACCCCAAACCCCGATACCCTGAAGTTTCTTCCGGGCTGTGCTGTGATGGGTTCCGGGACCGCCAACTTTACCAAGGCGCTTGAGGCCGAGCCATCACCGCTGGCAACCCGCCTGTTCGACATTAGGGGCGTGGCTGGAGTATTTTTAGGCTCTGATTTCATAACCGTAACCCGCGAAGGTGTCGAATGGGACGCATTAAGCCCCCGGGTTTTGGCCGCAATAATGGACCATTTTACCCAAGGCCAGCCGGTAATGTCATTTGATGCCGAAAATACAGACGATGGCGCAAGCGATAGCGATGTTGTAAAGCAAATTAAAGAACTAATCGAAACCCGCGTCCGCCCGGCTGTGGCCCAAGACGGCGGCGATATAGTTTTCAAATCATTTGAAGACGGAATTGTTTATTTGGTTATGCAGGGCGCTTGCTCTGGCTGCCCTAGCTCAAGCATGACTTTGAAAAACGGCATTGAAAATATGCTTCGTCATTATGTTCCCGCCGTGCAAGAAGTTCGCGCCGTCGAATAGTAGTGTTGAAAAAATAGATACCAAATATAGGGTTAAATTGGCCACATATTACCGTATGTGCGAATCGTGCAGGATATGTGCCCAATATTTGAAAAAAACTCAAAAATCTTAAAAAACGCATAATAATTACCCTTGTTTTCAAGGGGTTCTGAAAAGATGACTTTTTTGGGGTGGCATAATTTACTAAAATTTCATATTAAATCGCCAAGGTTTGGTCATCACAAGAAAGTGTTAACCATAAAATCGCCCAATAACTTGTTTTAATGAGGCGATGGTAATCCAAATCGGGCCAAACACGGGGGCGTCTGAGACAATTTGGTTTTGGCAATTTTTGCCGCAATTTTTATCAGGGTTTAATTTTTTAACTGACCGGAATGCACGCGACAGCTATGAAAATAAATAATTTCAATCTAGGCACACTAGCCTTGGCCGCGACCATGACAGGAGCCCTAATGGGTGCCGCCATGTTTATGCCGCCAGCGGGCGGAGCGGTTGCGCCTAAAGCTTCATTTCAGCTTTCGCAAATTTCTGGGGCAAACGTTATGGGCACCATAGATGTTGCCCTTCACGTTAGGCCGACCATGCGCCAGAAAAGCGGTTCTAGCGCTGGCAAAAACGCTGGGTCGTATGATGTGGTTGTAATAGAAGGTCTTGATTATGATCTTGATGCTGTAATCATCGGCGCAGATTTCGTTCCGCGTCTACAGCTGGCCAGCATGCCGAAAAACCTTTCGTTGATTAATGTCGCCGATCGCAAGAAAGAAATTTTCTTCAAGACGGTGTTGCCGTTGGTTCTTCAGGTTAACGAAGAAATCACAACTGAGCGTAAGCGCCTGAAAGATATTAAAACCCGCGTTAGTTCTGGTTTGAAGACTCCGGCCACCGACAAGCTATGGCTCGCCATAATGGCCGATCGCTTTAATACTAAGCGCGGTGATATCGAGGCGATTTTATCCCGCCACGATGTGGTGCCGCCGTCTCTTGCACTGGCACAGGCCGCAACCGAAAGCGCATGGGGGACATCTCGTTTCGTGCGCGAAGGCAACGCCATGTTCGGGCAGTGGACATTTTCTTCATCTAAAAAAGGCATAGTTCCCGATGGACGGACTGTTGGTAAAAC
>DAOWFB010000155.1 GCA_030638205.1 Thalassospiraceae bacterium | reverse complement strand
TTCTTGGCATTAATTCTTGGCATTATTCTTGTGACGCTGTTCCCAAGCATGAAAATCGCGATCAAAGGTTGAGAAATGCGTGGTGAACCAATCACGCACACGCTGACCCAATGTGGAATCGAGGTCAACGTTTTGACCAGAACTTAGCGTATCCATTATGTCCAGTAGTTCATCCAGCAAAATTGAATGGTCTGCCTTGTGCTCTTTAAAACGAGAAAATCCTTCTTCGCGCATTACGCGCTCTTCCAATGCAAAGTGAGATTCGACCAGAACATGAATTTCACTTAATCGCTTGATGGTGCCGGAAGCGTCTCCCCCGCTTTGGTCAATGCGCGAATGGAGGTCATTTATTGATTCTACTAATGTTTTATGTTCAAAATCGATTCCGGGAAATCCAGTCTCGAAATCTTTTCTCCACTCTATTAAGGCCATTCTTCAGGTAACTCCTTTTTCACCAATCTTATACCATTGGGCTCTCTGGGGACAACTGATAAGGATCAAAAGTCAATAAAAACAAAGGGATAATAGATAAAAACAATTAAGAATTGTTGACACTGGTCAAGGCATAAAATCTCAATACTACCTATATCTAGTCTTGGATTTCGAGCTTTTTGACCTGAGCCGTTTAGCTTTGAAAAAAGCACATAAATCTAATACATATGTCACATAAACATAATGCATATGTCACATAAATCTAATATATATGTTACATAAATTTAATATCTAGGAGGGATGCCAAATGAATATTAAGAACTTTAGTTCACTGACATCAGGTATTGCGGCATTTGCCGTTGTTGCCCTGTCATCTGTGGGGACATCGTTTGCCGCAGAAATTCCAAAACTTAGTAGTGCCGAGCAGACCCAAGCAAACAAAATTTATTTTGAACGTTGTGCTGGTTGCCACGGCGTGTTGCGCAAGGGTGCCACCGGTAAACCGCTAACCGTTGATATTACCCGCGAACGTGGTCATGAAGCGTTAAAAGACTTTATCACCTACGGTTCACCCGCAGGTATGCCCAACTGGGGAACCTCGAATGAGCTTAGCGCAAAAGAAATAGACCTTATGGCAAAATATCTTTTGGTTGAGCCACAAGAACCACCAAAATGGGGCATGCAGGAAATGCGCGATAGCTGGAAGCTTATCGTTAAACCTAAAGATCGCCCCAAGAAAAAAATGAACAACATCAATCTTGAAAATGCATTCTCGGTTACGTTACGTGATGCAGGACAAGTTGCGTTGATTGATGGCGATACCCACAAGATTGCTGCGGTTATCAAAACCGGCTATGCGGTTCATATTTCTCGCATGTCAGCATCGGGTCGCTATTTGTTTGTTATCGGCCGTGATGCACAGGTCAATATGATTGATATGTGGATGAAGGTTCCGGGTAATGTTGCTCAAATTAAGGTTGGCATCGAAGCTCGCTCTGTTGAAACTTCAAAATACAAAGGTTTTGAAGATAAATATGCGATCGCTGGTTCTTACTGGCCTCCGCAATTCACCATTATGGATGGTGATACGTTAGAGCCACTAAAAATTGCTTCTACCCGTGGCTATACCGTTGATGATCCTGCTGAGTATCATCCTGAACCTCGTGTGGCGGCAATTGTTGCCTCGCATTACAAGCCGGAATTCATCGTTAACATTAAAGAAACCGGCAAAATATTGATGATCAACTACAAAGACATCAATAACCTAAACATTACCACTGTTGCTACTGAACGCTTTCTTCATGATGGCGGATTTGATAGCACCAAGCGTTATTTCCTGACTGCGGCAAATGCGCGTAATACCATCGTGGTTATCGATACTAAAACCAGCAAACTGGTTAAATTGATCCGCGAAGGCGTTAACACAACACCACATCCAGGTCGTGGCGCTAACTTTGTTCATCCTAAGTTTGGCCCTGTTTGGGCAACAAGTGGACTTGGTGATGATCAGGTTATTTTAATTGGTACCGATCCGATTAATAATAAACAACATGCTTGGAAAGTCGTTGCATCTATTGATGGTCTTGGTGGCGGTTCGCTGTTTATCAAAACACATCCAAAATCCAAAAACCTTTGGGTTGATGCACCTCTTAACTCCGACGAAGACGTTTATCAGTCCATCGGTGTGTGGAACATCAATGGCTTGGACAAGGAAATAGTATCTCTTCCTATAGCCAAGTGGGCTGATCTGGGTGAAGGCGCCAAGCGCGTGGTTCAGCCGGAATACAACAAAGCTGGTGACGAGGTTTGGTTCTCCGTCTGGAACGGCGCAAACCAGAAATCGGCAATCGTGATTGTTGACGATAAAACTCGTAAGCTCAAAAAGGTAATCAAGGACAAGCGCCTTGTTACCCCAACAGGCAAGTTCAACGTCTACAATACGATGAACGACGTCTACTAAGACAGGTCATAGATGGGGCGGGGAGCAATTCCTCGCCCTTTTCTACCTGATATGTCAGCTTGATTAATTACTTTATAAATTAACGTCGGGCACTCTTTTAGAGGAGGGATATCCCGTGAGCAATTCCACCAAAATAGGAAAAGTCTATCTGGTTGGCGGCGGTCCGGGCGACCCGGAACTGCTAACCATGAAAGCTCACCGGATCCTTGGTAGCGCCGATGCGGTTGTCTATGACAGGCTTATTTCAGATGCTGTCCTTGATATTGTGCCAGCCGGTGCCACCAGAATCTTTGTAGGCAAAAAAACCAGCAATCACACAATGGCCCAAGAAGAAATAAGCGCCCTGTTGGTTAGTATGGCCACAAGCGGGCGTACGGTGGTGCGGCTTAAAGGTGGCGATCCATACGTGTTTGGCCGCGGTAGCGAAGAAGCCATTGAATTAGTTCGTGCTAAAATTCCATTTGAAGTTATTCCCGGAATAACCGCTGCTGCTGGTGCCGCTGCATCCATTGGGGTGCCGCTTACTCACCGCGGCATGGCAAATGGGGTGCGTTTTGTTACCGGGCACTGTAGGTCGGATATACCGCTTGATATGAACTGGAAAAGCCTTGCCGACCCCAATACTACGCTGGTGGTTTATATGGGCCTTGCCAATGTTGGTGAAATTACCGCCCAATTAATGCATGCCGGGCTTGATTGCCATACCCCTGTTGTTGCTGTTTCTAGGGCAACAACATCAGAGCAACAAACGTGTCGGGCAACCCTTACGACATTGGTGGAAAAATTAAACACCGAAAAGTTGAAAAGCCCGGTATTAATTATCATCGGAGAGGTTGCAGGCTTGGCAGATATCATAGGATCTGAGATGATATCCCTTGGAGGTAGCGACGATGATGAAGATATCCAGTCAGTCGCCAGCGCATAATACATTAATAGGCGTAAGTTTTGTTTTGTTTATGTTATCCGTTGGCTATTCGGCCAACAGCGCAGAGCAAAAGCCTGAACCAAAACGCCAACGCGAACTCATTCATTTGCTTGTACAAGATTGCGGCTCGTGTCACGGGCTTACGCTTAAAGGTGGATTGGGCCCTGCGCTTTTACCGCAAGACTTAAAAGACAAGGACAGTGAATTTTTAGCCGATGTAATATTAGAAGGCGTTCCCGGAACACCAATGCCGCCATGGAACGTTGAAATAACCGAACTTGAGGCCAAATGGCTAGTCCAGCGCATGAAAGAAGGCGGAATAGATGATCGTTAAATATATTATTCGTATTTTTATTTTTACGACAACGCTGATTGCATCTTCAGCATCATTTGCCGATATGCGCGGCAGTGGTGATTTGGGCATTATAATTGAACGCGCCAGTGGCTCCATCCAAATAATTGAAACCACCAACCGAACAAAACTGTTTAACATTGATGGCCTGGGTGATCTCAGCCATGCATCTGTGGTGTTTTCGCGCGATCAACGCTATGGCTTTGTGTTTGGCCGTGACGGCGGGTTGACCAAGGTTGATGTTCTGGCTGGAAAAATAGTTAAGCGCGTGGTGCAGGGTGGCAATGCCATTGGTGGGGCAATTTCGCAAGACGGCAAACTGGTTGCGGTTTCAAATTATGAGCCCGGTGGGGTGCGAGTGTTTGATTCTCAAACGCTTGAAATGGTGGCTGATATTCCGGCCAAATATGGAAACGGCTTGCTTTCAAAAACCGTTGGCTTGGTTGATGCGCCGGGAAATAAATTTATATTTTCTCTTTATGATGCCGGTGAAACGTGGATTGCAGATTTTTCTGCATCTAATACGCCCAAAATTACAAAATTTAAAGACATCGGCGATCAGCCATACGATGGGCTAATAACTCCCGATGCGCGTTATTATGTTGCCGGATTATTTGGTGAAGATGGTCTTGCTATGCTCGATTTATGGCACCCGGAAAAAGGCGTAAAACGAATTTTGGATGGCTATGGTCGAGGTGAAGAGCCATTACCGGTTTATAAAATGCCACATCTCGAAGGATGGGCGGCAGCCGGGGGAAACCTGTTCTTGCCCGCAATTGGTCGCCACGAGGTTTTGGTGGTAAGCGCCAGCAACTGGAAAGAGGTTGCCCGCATTCCGGTTCACGGCCAGCCGGTATTCGCCATGGCCCGCCCTGACGGCAGACAGATATGGGTTAACTTTGCCCATCCAAAAAATGATGTTTTGCAGGTAATTGACGTTGATAGCATGAGCATTATTAAAACATTCAAACCGGGCAGGGCTATACTGCATATGGAATTTACCCCCCGGGGTGAACAGATTTGGGTATCGGTTCGTGACCGCAACGTGGTTGAGGTTTACGATACCGAAACATTGAAAAAAATAACTGAACTACCAGCTAACACCCCCAGCGGTATTTTCTTAACCGCGCGCGCCTCCAGAATGGGGCTTTAAAAAATGTTTGAAACCGATAAAAAACTTTTAAATGATTATCAGCGTGATTTCCCACTTGTGCCGCGGCCATATGCTGAAATTGGAAAAAGCTTAGGTATTAGCGAAGGTGAGGTAATAGAAGATTTTACCCGTTACATTGAAAATAAAACCATCAGCCGCATTGGTGCGGTGGTAAAGCCCGGAACAATTGGCGTCAGCACACTTGCGGCCATGAAAGTCCCTCAGGAAAAATTAATCGAGATTGCAAAAATTGTCTCAAGCTTTGACGAGGTAAATCATAATTACGAACGTGAACACAGCTTCAATCTTTGGTTTGTTATTACCGCTCCAAACCAAACTAGATTAAATGATGTTCTGGCAGAAATTGAAAATAAAACAGGCACAACCCCGATGAGTTTGCCAATGGAGCGTGATTTTCATCTTGATTTAGGATTTAAACTTAAGTGGTAGTAAATGTTGCCATAGCTGAAGACAATGACGCTGTTGCAAGCGATGATGAGCTTGCACTTATTGAGGCCCTGTGCGTTGGCCTGCCGCTTGACCCTCGCCCATACAAGGTGCTGGCCTCAAGGTTAGGCATGACTGAGCTTGAGGTCATAAGTTCGCTTGAAAGCCTGATAGGTCGCGGCATTATTCGCCGCCTTGGTGTTGTGGTGCAACACAGGCGTTTAGGCTACACCGCCAACGCCATGGTGGTGTGGGACATACCCGATGAAATGGTGGATGAAATTGGCAAGCGCATGGGCGAAGTTGATTTCGTGACCCTTTGTTACCAGCGTCCACGCCGGGCCCCTGATTGGCCATACAATCTTTTTTGTATGGTTCATGGGTCTAAACGTGAAACGGTTTTAAAGCAGGTGCAAAATCTTGCCGATGAATTAGGTATTGACGATATATCAAATGAAATTCTTTTCAGCAGTCGTCAGTTCAAACAGCGGGGCGCACGATATAAAAACGGTAGAAAACAATGAACGAAGTTATATTAGATGACCAAGATAGGTCGATAATTAACGCCCTTCAGGGCGGCTTCCCGGTATGTGATCGCCCCTATCTTGAGGCCGCATCGAGATTGGGCATTAGCGAAGATGAATTAATTTCTCGCATCGAAACATTATTGAAAAGCGGTGTGCTTAGCCGTTTTGGCCCGTTGGTAAACGCCGAACGCATGGGTGGCGGGTTAACGCTGGCGGCGCTTTCTGTGGCCGAAGATGATTTTGAACGGGTGGCAGAATTGGTAAATGCCCACCCCGAGATAGCGCATAATTATGAACGCGAACACGAGTATAATATGTGGTTTGTAATCGCCACTGAAACCAAGCAAGAAATATCAACGATCATTAATGCGATTGAAGCCGAAACCGGATTATCGGTGTTGAACGTTCCAAAAATGGAAGAGTTCTTCATTGGGCTAAAGCTTGAGGTTTAAAATATGAAAGCCGATGTTTCAAATATTGATGCCCTTGATAGGGCTATAATAGCCGCCACTCAGGGTGGGTTGCCGTTAAAATTGCGGCCCTATGATGCCGTGGGTGATGTTGTTGGCCTAAGCGGCAATGAGGTGCAGGCGCGGATACTGGTAATGCTGGACAGTGGCGTAATGCGGCGTATCGGTGTTGTGCCCAATCATTACAAGCTAGGTTTTAATGCTAACGGCATGACGGTCTGGGATATTAATGATGAACATATTTCAGAACTGGGGCAAAAGGTTGGCGCACTTGAATTTGTAAGTCATTGCTACCATCGCCCCCGGCATATTCCACATTGGCCATACAATATGTTTGCTATGGTGCATGGAAAGACCCGCGAAGAAGTAAAATCCCACGCCAAAGAAATATCTGCCATACTTGGCAACAATGTAAATGCTAGCGACATTATTTATAGCAAGCGAATATTGAAAAAAACCGGGCTAAGAATAGCCGCACAATAAGGAAATAAAATAGATGTTTCGCCTGTCAAAATTCATAGATGAAATAATTGATCCACAGCCATTGGGCAAAGTGCGCGTGCCACCGGGGCCGGTTGTTATATGGAACCTTATTCGCAGGTGCAATCTTAACTGTAAGCATTGCTATTCAATTTCTACCGATAAAGATTTTCCCGGTGAACTTTCCACGTCTGAAATATTTAAGGTAATGGATGACCTTAAATCATTTGGCGTTCCGGTTCTTATACTTTCTGGTGGCGAGCCACTATTGCGTCCCGATATTTTTGAAATTTCAAAACGGGCAAAAGATATGGGTTTTTATGTTGGCCTTTCAACCAACGGCACGTTGATTGACGAAGAAATGATAAAAAAGATTGCCTCCATTGGTTATGATTACGTTGGCATTTCCATAGATGGAATAAAAGAAACCCATGATAAATTCCGTCGCCATGAAGGTGCGTTTGATGCATCTATGAATGGAATCCGTCTTTGCGTTAATGAAGGCATAAAGGTCGGAATACGTTTTACCATGACCCAAGATAACATTCATGAATTAGACGGCTTAATGAAATTAATGGATGATGAAGGAATTGATAAATTTTATTTATCACATCTTAATTATGCCGGACGTGGAAACCATAACCGCAAAGATGATGCGGTTCACTCCATTACCCGCGATGCAATGGAAAAACTATTTACCCACTGTATGGAAAGCAGAATTAGTGCTAAAAACAATGGAAGTAAAAAAGAATTTGTCACCGGCAACAACGATGCCGATGGCCCGTTTTTATTAAAGTGGGTTGAAAAAAATTATCCTGAAAGTGCTTCACATATTACCGAGCTATTAAAGCGCTGGGGTGGTAATGCATCCGGCGTTAATGTTGCCAATATTGATAATACTGGCCATGTCCACCCCGATACCATGTGGTGGCATTATGATTTAGGTTCAGTCCATGATCGTCCATTTTCTGAAATTTGGGCCGATACATCAGATCCCTTAATGGCCGGATTAAAACAAAGCCCACGTCCAGTTGGTGGGCGTTGTGGTAAATGTGATTATCTTGAAATTTGTAATGGTAATACCCGCACTCGCGCCCATCAAATAAGCGGCAGCTTCTGGGACGAAGACCCCGGGTGCTATTTGATTGATGGAGAGATAGGGGTCAGTGGCGATAACCAGCGTTTGGAAGTTGTGCCGTTTTCAAAAAGCAACAATCGTCACCGTAATACCAAAACAGGATAACTCAATGAAAATGCTTGGTTTTTTGGCCTTAATTTTATTGGCAGTAGCCATGGTAACGCCGTCGCATGCCACGGGCGTAAAAGAAAATTATTTAAAACATTGCTCCGATTGTCACGGGAATGACCGCTTAGGTGGTATGGGGACTGTGCTTTTACCGGGCAACTTGAAACGTCTTAGAAAAAGTTCAGCCAAGAAAATTATAACATCTGGTGCCCCCGCTACCCAGATGCCCGGTTTCGCTGAAATACTTTCAGGCGATGAAATTAATGCACTGGTTGAATATGTTTATTCGCCTCTTGAGTTTGTGCCCGAATGGGGACTTGATAAAATAAATGAAAGCAGAGAAATATTTCAAGATTTAGACAACCTGCCAAGCAAG
>DAOWFB010000077.1 GCA_030638205.1 Thalassospiraceae bacterium | reverse complement strand
GTTCAAATCTTGCCCGCCATTTTACCGATTGGGTTCTTAAGCTGGCACCTGATTTTGTAACCCTTGACCAAGACATCACGGTAATAACCACCCTTGATTCAGGGCTGCAGAAAAAGGCTGAAAAAACCGTCACTAAATGGATGGGTAAAAATGGCCCGGCCATGAAAGTAAATGCATCGGAAGCCGCCATGTTATCCATTGCACCGGATGGTGCGGTACTGGCCATGGTCGGGAGCAAAAGCTGGCGACAAAATAAATTTAATCATGCACTGCAAGCTAACCGTCAGCCGGGGTCTGCTTTTAAACCGGTGGTTTTTTTAGCTGGTCTTGAGGCGGGCTTAAGCCCCAGCAGTATCTTTAGCGATAAACCGCTAACCGTTGATGGCTGGTGGCCTAAAAATTTCAATCGCGAATATCTGGGCGATATAACCATGTCTGATGCATTGGAGCGTTCCATCAACACGGTTGCGGTAAAAATTTCTGAACGTGCTGGGCGGGAGCGGGTAAAAAATACTGCACGCCGTCTTGGCATTGGTGGTGCGTTGGCATCTACCCCGGCGTTGGCACTAGGGGTCAGCGATACAACCTTGCTTGAGCTTACATCTGCCTATGGCGTGTTTGCCAATGGCGGTTTTGGAGTATGGCCCTATGCCATAAGTGAAATTAAAGATAGTTCCGGTAAAGCCATCTATACCCGTAGCGGTTCCGGCCTTGGAAGAATGATAAAGCCCGGGCATGTAAAACAGATGCGCTCCATGCTTGAGCGTGTAATTGTTGGTAAAAAAGGTACCGGAAAAAAAGCCCGGCTTGGTTATTTGGCGGCTGGAAAAACCGGAACCTCGCAAGGGTATCGCGATGCATGGTTTATCGGTTTTACCCCCAATCTTGTAACCGGGGTTTGGGTTGGGAACGATGATTCCAGCCCGATGAAAAAAGTTACTGGCGGTTCAATACCGGCGCAAATGTGGAAAGATTATATGGCCTCTGCAACGGGGCCGGTTAGCGCATGGCGAAAAATACCTGATGATGGGCCGCCCGGTGACTATGCAGATGTGCCAACAGGGCCAAATATTTTCGAGAAATTATTTGAAAGCATTTTTGGAAAATAAAAAACTATTTATTTTGGTTAATGATGGTATTTATTTTTTAAGTTTTTTAACTGTCTCGGTGGTTGAATGGCCTTGTTTTATTTCGGCTAGATAAATTTTTCCACCATATGCTTCGACAATCTCACGACCCACAACCTCATCGATTTTGTAATCGGCACCTTTTATTAAAACATCTGGCTTGATGGCCTTAATTAATTCCACTGGCGTATCTTCGGAAAAAACAACAATCCCATCCACGGCCGCCATCCCCCCTAAAACTTGAGCCCGGGATGCCTCAACCTGTATGGGGCGGGCTTTGCCTTTGAGCCGCTTTATTGATGCATCGGAATTAAGCCCAACTATTAGCCTATCGCACTGGCTTTTAGCATCCCCCAGCAATGAAATATGCCCGGGATGTAACAAATCGAAACACCCATTGGTAAAGCCAACTTTTAAGCCCGCTTCCCGCCAAGAGGCTGCTTTTATTTCAATTTCTTCCAGGCTCATTACCTTGGCTTCGGCCGCACCCATATCACGGCTATGAATGGCGTGGGCCAGTTCGCTGGCGGTTGCGGTGGCGGTTCCGGTTTTGCTAACCACTATGCCGGCTGCAACATTGGCTAATCTTGCGGCCTGTTCAATATCGCCGCCTGCGGCCATGCCCAATGCCAATACGGCAACAACCGTATCGCCGGCACCGGAAACATCAAACACATCCAAGCTTTCAGCTTTTAGGTGAACCGGTTTTCCCGTTTCGCCAACTAATGTCATGCCGGCTGCGCTGCGGGTTGCCAGAACATATTTAACCCCTGCCGATTTTATAACCGAACGTGCGGCGGCAACAATTTCATCATCGCTATCAACCGCCATGGATGTTGCTTCAGAAAGCTCTTTTTTATTTGGGGTTATTACATCAACGCCTTGATAGCGTGAAAAATCTCTTCCTTTGGGGTCGGCAATAACAAAAACTTTGGCACTGTTCGCTGCCTTTATAATATTTTGCAAAACCTTATCCGTTAAAACACCTTTGCCATAATCGGAAAGAACCATGGCACCATGATCTTTAATTTTAGTTTTTGCGCTGGTAATAATTTCTTTTTCACTATCCGTATCAATGGCGCTTGCGTCTTCAATATCAGCCCGCATCATTTGTTGATTGCTGGCGACAAATCTAGTTTTAATTGTTGTTGGCCTGTTAGAAATTGTAGCTGGATTAAAATCAATTGTGCCCAATGCACGAACAAGGCGAACAACCTCAACCCCGGCACCATCATCGCCAAGTACGGAAACAATTGTTCCGCTACCGCCAAGGGCCGCAATGTTAGCGCTCACATTTCCGCTACCGCCAAGCATCACCTTTTCATGGTCTATGTGTAAAACCGGAATTGGCGCTTCGGGTGAAATGCGTTCAACCGAACCGTTAACATAACGGTCAAGCATTATATCGCCCACGGTTAATACCCGCGCGTCTTTAAGGCGTTCAATCAACGAAGATGTAGAATCATTTTTGTTCATGTTTTTTTAGTCACTAATATTTTTAAAATACTCAATGGTTTTATCAAGCCCCGCATCCAGCGCAATAGTGGGTTCCCACTTTAATAATTTTTTAGCCCTGCTTATATCGGGGCAACGCTGCATTGGATCATCGGTTGGCAGGTCTTTGAAAACAAGCTTTGATTTTGATTTGGTTTTTTTAATTATTTGTTCAGCCAGTTCTAAAATTGTAAATTCACCCGGGTTGCCAAGGTTTACTGGGCTGGCTGTTCCATCGGGTGCATTCATCAGTTTGATAAAACCTTCGATTAAATCATCAACATAACAAAATGATCTGGTCTGTTTGCCATCGCCATAAATGGTTATGTTATCACCAGCTAATGCCTGTACGATAAAGTTTGAAACCACCCGTCCATCGTTGGGGTGCATGCGCGGCCCATAGGTATTAAAAATACGGGCAATACGAATTTCAAGACCGCGCTCGCGGTGATAATCTGAAAACAATGTTTCGGCACAACGCTTGCCTTCGTCATAGCATGCGCGTGGGCCGATGGGGTTTACATTGCCAAGATAACTTTCTGGCTGGGGGTGAACATCGGGGTCGCCGTATACTTCGGATGTGGATGCTTGAAATATTTTTGCCCCAACGCGTTTGGCTAGTCCCAACATATTAATTGCACCGTGAACGGATGTCTTGGTGGTTTGCACCGGGTTGTGCTGATAGTGTATCGGGCTGGCCGGGCAGGCTAGGTTGTATATTTCATCTACTTCCACATATAGCGGGAAGGTCACGTCGTGGCGGATTACCTCAAAAAAAGGATTGGTCATTAGTTTTGCAATGTTGTCTTTCGGCCCGGTAAAAAAGTTATCGACACATATTACATCGGCACCGTCACCCAACAGGCGCTCGCACAGGTGCGAGCCGAGAAACCCAGCCCCGCCAGTTACAAGCACACGTTTTCTTGAAAAATGAGCCAAACAAATTCCTTAAAAATAATCTACTATTGGGCGATATTATGCCTACAACTTAGTAGAAAGGCCAACGTATTCAACATTTTATGAAGCGTCGCGCCTTACCCTCCAGTACCAGCGCGGTCAGGCATCCGCTCATCCATGCCCCGGTATCGATGCCTATGCGATTTGGTCGTATTTCAGGCTCGGGCCTGATGGAGTGGCCGTGAACCACAACAAAGCCAAAGTCCACTTTGCTATCCAAAAATGAGTGTCTAATCCATACCAGATCGTCTTTGTGCTGGTTTTTTAATGCAACACCGGGGCGAATGCCCGCATGAACAAACATGTAGTCACCGATGCGGTGTCTGAGCTTCATTTTTTTTAATAGCTCAAGGTGACTTTTGGGCAATTTTTGTTTGAATTGGGCCGTTAATTTATCAATTTCCCGGTCATGGGGGTCAATATCATAGCTTTCAAGGGTTTCCATCCCACCATTTCCCAGCCAGTCATAGGCATCATCGCGGCCACGGATAAAATCCATCATCATGACCTCGTGGTTGCCGCGAAGCATCACAATTTCAAACCCCTTTGCTATTTCCTTGGGCAATCCGGACTGTAGCAATTCCAGAACGCCACGGGAATCCGGGCCCCGGTCAACTAAATCTCCCAACATTATCAGTACGTTTTTGACTTTATTTATTGGTGTTTTTCCGGGGTTTTTGCCAAAATTCTCCCCAGAATTATTCGTGGCATCGCTTGCAATTTTCTTGAGCAGCCGACCCAGCAAATCGGCCCGACCGTGAACATCGCCAATGGCATAAACTCTTATGCCATCAGGGATTAATGGGTCTTCTTGTTGGCCCTCTTGTTGGCCTGGGGGGGGACTATTGCTCTTGTTCATGGCTTAACTCTTGCTTATTTACCGCCCCCTCTACAAGCCCCCCCACCAAACCAGTTGATAAAAAATGTTGTGGCCAGCGGATTCTAAGCCTTTTTTGGTCATTACCTTTTAACTTCTTGTCCTTAGCATTGCCCATTACGATTAAAGCGTACAGATTGCGAAAGAGCTATTTTTCGGGAGCCATGATGGCCGACTATTCAACCGCACATACCAGCGGCAACCAGACATCAAAAAGCAAGGAAGCACGTTTGCTTGATATCTTGCAGCGCATTCGTGCGACTGCGGCTTCTTATTTTGCAATTCATCTTAATTTGTCACAGTTGCGCCCGTCTCATCGCCAGCCTCATTTTATTCGTATGGCACATCGATCAATTGATGCATTAACTGCAAAAGAAGATGTGCAGGCATTTTATATGAGCAACGATGACGTGGTTCTTTTATGTCGCAATGTATCGGTTGATGATGTCGATGACACAGTATTTCGGGTTAGGTCAGTATTTAATGAAGACCCGTTAACCCATGCCGAAGATGGCTCAGCCGAAGATCGTTTTTCAACATGGTATGACATGTCGCAACAAAATGATTTTAAAGCGCTTGAAGATGCTGCCATTTTAATGGTTAAAAATGCAGCCAAGGCCGCAAGCAAAAAAGGCATCGATGCAACCGGACGCGCATCAAAGGCGATGAAGGGCGAACCCATAGAGCCGGAAATGCTAACGGAAATAAACCAAAAACTTTTGGAAGTACGAATTGGCGATTTGGTTCGCCGCCAGCCAGCTGTGATAGTAGGCGGAAAACAAAAAAATCAAATTGCGTTTCGCGAACATTTTATTTCAATGGAAGAACTAAGAAAACGTATTGCACCAAAGGTAAATATTTTCGCTAGTAATTGGCTTTTCCAATATCTTTCAGAAACAATTGATGCTCGCATACTTGAAGTAATGTCGCGGCTTGATTATTCATCGCAAGACTGCCCCATAAGTGTAAATTTAAATATTCCCACCATCAGTGCACGCCCATTTCAAAACTTTAGTGCCGTAGTAGGTGAAAATACTAAAAATGTGGTAGTTGAATTTCAGATTATTGACGTATTTTCCAACATGTATGCCTACAGCCATGCCCGCGATTGGCTGCGCGAACGTGGATACCGGGTGCTGATAGACGGCCTTAATCCATTGGGTCTGCACTTTTTTGACCCAAGCGTTTTAGATGCGGACTTTATAAAAATATCATGGGGCCCGGAAGTAAGCGGTGGAGTTGGACACGATCAAACAGAAAAAATAAAAGCAGTTGTTTCCAACATGCCTGAATATGGCGTTGTGTTGGCGCGGGTTGATTCCGAAGAGGGGGTAAGCTGGGGCCTTGAACAAGGCATCAGATGTTTCCAAGGGTATTTCACCGACCGTGTGGTTGAAGCTATGATGCAAAAAGGGGTCATTTGACATGGCCGTAAGCACCTCAGGGCCCACCCACCATCGCCGCCGCACACAAGAACAATTGCTGTTGGAATATATGCAACGCCTTGAAAGTAGGCGGGTCGGGCGCAAGGCGGTGCGTATAAATATTTCAGAATTAATGCCCGCCAACAAACGTGACCACCACGTCCGCGCTGCGGTTAATAGCTTCGAGGGCCTGGTATCAGACCTGCAGGGCCAGCTTTTTACCCTTAATAATCAGGATTTATTTTTTGTATATAAATCAGATGCCCATCACCGGGTTGAAGACGTTGGACAAAAAATAAAGTTTCTTTTTGGCGATGATCCACTTTTCGATGAAAAAGATGATAGCGAATTAAAATTCATTAAATGGTTCGATGTTGAACATGATTACGATGAGGTTCTTGGCCAAATACAAGACATGGCCCCGGACAAACCGGGATCGGAAAAAACACAAACCCGCTCTAACGTTCGCGCGCAACTAAAGGCCAAACAAGACCACGGCAGCCCGCTAACCCCTGATATACTTGGCCGCACGGTTAAAGCACTTAAAAGAACAGATTTATCAAACTTGGTCCGTCGTCAGTTTATTTGTGGCGTTAGCAAGAAACTAATCCCTGAGCAAATATTTAGTGAAATTTATATTTCTATAAATGATCTGCGCCAGACCATGTTGCCGGATATAAATCTTACTTCTAATCGTTGGCTATTCCAGCACCTGACCGAAAGCTTGGACAGGCGCATTCTTTCCATGCTTGCAAAGTCTGATCAGTTTTCATTTTCCGGCGATATTAGCTTTAACGTAAATGTTTCAACTATATTAAGCCCGGAATTCATGCAGTTTGATGAAAACATTTCTGCCGCGCGTCGTGGATCGATGGTGCTTGAAGTGCAGCCGCTGGATATTTTTTCCGATCTTGGCGCATTTTTGTTTGCGCGCGAATTTGTGCGGGAAAAGGGATATCGTCTTTGCCTTGATGGATTAACCCATCAAACCATGCGCATGTTTGACCGTGCCCGTGTTGGTGCCGATTATATGAAGGTTCACTGGGACTCCGAACTTATGGATGGCGGAGAAGAGACCATCGATAGGTTAAAGGGCTTAATTGATGACGCCGGCAAGGAAACCGTCATTATGACAAGATGTGATAACCGCGAAGCGGTTGATTTTGGTCGTTCTGTCGGAATAGGAATGTTTCAGGGGCACTTTATTGAACACCTAATCGCCGAAGATGACCGCCGCCGTCAGCTATTGAAATTAAAACACAATATTGAACGTAATTAAATCCCGGCGCTAATCCTTGTCGCTTACTCCGGCATCGGCAAATGTGGCCATACCATTGTGGCAAGCAACAGCTGATTTTAAAATAGAAACGGCCAGCGCCGCACCGGATGCTTCGCCAAGACGCATATTAAAATTAAGCAGCGCTTTTTTAGATATTTTTTCCAACAATAAAATATGTCCCGGTTCTTCGGAAACGTGGCCGACCTTGCAATGATCTAGCGCGTGGGCATTAACATCAAAAAGCGTCGCCGCAGCCGCGGTTGAAACATAACCGTCAAGCAATACGGGAACTCGCTTAAGCCGTGCGCCCAATACGGCGCCTGCAATGGCGGCTAATTCACGCCCGCCTAAACACATCAAAACATCAAGACCGTCTTTGATTAATGGTTTATTTTTCTCGAACCCTTTGGCGATTACTTTGGCCTTTAATGCCACCCCATCTTTATCAACCCCGGTTCCGGGCCCGGCCCATGTTGTGGCCTCGCCACCAAAAAGTGCCATGGCAATTGCTGCGGCTGATGTTGTGTTGCCAATTCCCATTTCGCCCAAGCAGGCAACGTCGGATGCTTCGTCAATTACGTTCATGCCAAAACTAATGGCGTCGACGCATTCTTTCTCGCTCATGGCGGGCATTTCAGTAAAATCATTTGTTGGATTATCAAGGTCCATAGCCTCAACACACAGACCCGCTCCAACCGAATTGCACAACTGGTTGATGGCGGCTCCACCGTGTTCAAAATTTTGCACCATTTGCACCGTTACTTCCGCCGGGAACGCCGAAACGCCTTGTGCCACAACACCGTGGTTGCCAGCAAAAACATGAACGTTGGGCCGTTTCATTGATGGTGGATATCGTCCCTGCCACGCAGTCGCCCACGATGATAGCTCTTCCAAACGGCCAAGGGATCCGCCGGGCTTGGTTAATTGGGGTTCACGTTCAGCTGCCGCTTTGGCCGCCTCTAAATCGGGGCCGGGAATATCCCTTAGCAGTTCGCGCACGTCATCTAATGTGGTTATAGTCGGCAGTGAAGTCATATGTAATTTCCCCGTTTATTGTATATAGTTGGATTTGTTATATTTATTCTGCCAACTAGCAGTCAAAATAACTATACCCCGCCCGAACAAAGGTCAAACCATGCCGATAAAGCCCAGCAAACCTAGCAAATCAAACGCAGCCAAAAAAAATATAACAAAAAAACGCATAGGCGGCATAACCCGAGTCGCCCTCGAAATACGAACGGTTTGGGTTTTTTTCACCCGTTTACCATGGCCGGGAGATTTTTTTTCTCAGGAAAAATCACCCCCACTTAAATTATCTGAAGCATCCCGTACCTTTCCATTTGCCGGTGTGGTGGTGGGTGCCATTGGTGCATTAGTTCTTTTTGTTGCGGCAACGGCCGGGCTGCATCCGCTCGCTGCATCCATGTTGGCAATTGGTGCTACCGCACTTGCAAGCGGGGCCATGCATGAAGACGGTCTGGCCGATGTTGCAGATAGTTTTGGTGCCAGCAGTAAAACCAAAAAATTAGAAATAATGAAAGATTCTCGGGTTGGCACATACGGCGTGCTGGCATTGATTATTGTTACCGGGCTGAAAGTCAGCCTTCTGGCGGGCTTTCCCGGCTCAGGCTTGGCCGCAGGCGCGTTATTTGTTGCCCATGTTTTGGGGCGTTCAGGTCTTGGGCTAATGATGCTGTCATTAAAACCCGTCAGAAAATCTGGCTTGGCCAAGGCAGCCGGAACACCAAAACAAGAAGACGCAATGATTGGCGTTATTATCGGCACATTAATAGCGGTGTTGGTGCTGGGGCCGGGAACTGGCCTTGCCGTGGCCGCCATAGCCGGAATTGGTTTTGCCGGTGTTGGTTTTATTGCGCACCGTCAAATTGGTGGCCTAACCGGTGATGTTTTAGGCGCGGGCGAACAGGTGGCGGAAATATTTGTATTGATAGCCTTGGCAATAATAATGTCTCGTACAATGTTTGGGGCTTTTTAGTTTGGGCAGTTCCGAAAATAATCCAGCTCAACCCACAAAATGGTGGTGGGTGCGCCATGCCCCGGTGGTTGATGCCGACCCAATGGTTCGCATTTCCGGACAATTAGATGTTGATGCCAACGTTACTTGCGCCAACTGCGAAGGCACATTTAAAAGGCTGGCGCAAACGCTGCCCCAAGATGGGGTATGGATAACATCTAATCTTATCAGAACCAAGCAAACCGCCGATGCGATTTTTTCTGCTGGAATGAAGCTTAAAAAAACAAAATCTGAAATTGATTTGGCCGAACAAGATTTTGGCCGCTGGGCTGGCATGACCTGGGCAGAACTTGGAACACTTGAAAGCGGCGAGGGGGCCGGTTTTTGGGCTGCACCCGCCACAACCGCCCCACCGGGTGGTGAAAGCTTTTTAGATTTAATGAAAAGGGTGGCGCCAGCTATTGAGCGCCTAAGCGAACAATACAGGGGGCGCGATATAATATGCGTGGCCCACGCCGGAACAATTCGCGCAGCACTTGCCCACGCATTGGGGCTAGAGCCGGAAAAAGCATTATCGTTTAATGTTGAAAATCTATCGTTAACCCGGATAGATCACATTGAAAGCGGCTTAAAATTAAAACGCGGTGGCCACTGGCGGGTTGTCGGCGTTAATATAAATAACTAAAGGCATAAATTTTATGGATCAGCCACAAAAACTTTTCCCCCTTACCCTTGTGCTTGGCGGGCAACGCTCAGGCAAAAGCGCCTATGGCGAAGGTTTGCTGGGCATGGTTGCAGGCGGGCGAGTTTATTTTGCTACTGCCGATAAAAACGTATCAAAAAAAGATGGTGAAATGGCCGCTCGAATTGCGGCCCACCAGAACCGTCGCGGCCAAGGCTGGGACACGGTAGAAGAGCCCATAGATATTATCAGGGCTTTCGATGATTTGGATAAATCAAAGCCGGTATTGCTTGATAGCCTTGGTATGTGGGTCGCCAATATGCTGGGTGCCGGGCTTGATCCGGTTGAAAAGGCAGATGAATTTGCCGAAATGCTTTTTTCTCATCCGGCCCCGGTGGTGGTAATTTCCGAGGAAACCGGCCTTGGGGTAATACCGGATAATGCACCTTCGCGTAACTTCGTTGACGCCCTTGGCATCCTCAACCAAAGTATTGCCGCCCGGGCAGACCGGGTGGTTATGTGTGTTGCGGGCATTCCCGTTAGCATAAAAGACGCTTCATCATAAAAAAATACCA
Organism: Thalassospiraceae bacterium; assembly: GCA_030638205.1. Classification (GTDB taxonomy): domain Bacteria; phylum Pseudomonadota; class Alphaproteobacteria; order Rhodospirillales; family Magnetovibrionaceae; genus DAOVVL01. The sequence goes on along the minus strand of DAOWFB010000077.1, from coordinate 3,662 downwards.
AGGCTTAAAAAATGAAAATACCGGCAACAGTAATAACGGGCTTTCTCGGTGCGGGGAAAACCACTTTAATTCGTCATCTGTTGGAAAACGCAAATGGCAAGCGCATTGCCCTTATTATAAATGAATTTGGCGACCTTGGCATTGATCGTGAAATAGTAAACGGTTGCGCCATCGAAGGGTGCAATGACGACGACGTGGTCGAACTTGCCAATGGCTGCATCTGCTGCACGGTGGCCGATGAATTTTTACCGGTCATGCAGGGCTTGCTTGAGCGCGATAACCCACCCGAACACATTGTAATTGAAACATCCGGTCTGGCCCTGCCCAAGCCGCTTATTAAGGCATTTAATTGGCCGGAAATAAAAACCCGCGTCAGTGTCGATGGGGTAGTTAGCGTTATTGATGGCCCGGCATACGCCGATGGGATGTTTTCCCACAACCACGATGCGCCGGATGCATCACACGAAACGCCACTATCAGAAGTGTTTGAAGACCAGCTCCATGCCGCCGACATGGTATTGCTAAATAAAACCGACCAGCTTGATAATGATGCCGTCAACCAATTAGAAGCAAAGCTCAAAAAAATAATTCGCCCGGGCGTGCAGGTTATTGCCACCAACCACGGCAATGCCCCGGTTGATGTTTTGTTGGGTCTTGATGCGGGTGCCGAAGATGATCTCGATGCGCGCCGTTCTCACCACGATGGTGAGCATGACCACGACCATGATGATTTTGAAAGTTTTGTGGTTGAGTTTGGCTCCATCAATAATCCTGAAAAACTTGAACAGATACTTATAAATGTTGCCCGTGATTTTTCGGTTTTGCGCGTTAAAGGTTTTGTTGATGTTGTCGGCAAGCCAGCGCGCCATTTGGTGCAAGGTGTCGGCACGCGCTTTACCCGGTATTTTGATCGCCCATGGGCAGAAAATGAACAACGTCAAAGCAGGTTGGTAGTAATTGGCGAAAGTGGATTAAATAAAAAAGAAATAATCGCAGCAATTCAAATGGCTGCAACAGATAAGGCCGCCTAATGCATTTGCTTGCCGCCCAGCCCGGTGAAATAGTTGATGGAACCGAAGCCATCGATTTAGGGCAAACGGCGGGCGACATAGTTATATTATGTGCGTCCGACACCGACATGGCCGCACTTTCAATGGCCAGAGATTTGCTTTTTAAATCTGATAAAAACCTTCCTTCAATTCGCTTGGCCAACATCACCCATTTGGGCCACAACATGTCGGTTGATGTTTATGTTGAAAATATAATCTCCAAAGCAAAATTAGTGATCGTTCGCTTGTTGGGTGGGCGTGCATATTGGAAATATGGTGTCGATGAAATTGCCGCCGCTTGCTCTGATAAAAATATTCCCGTTGCATTTATTCCCGGCGACGCGACGCCGGACCCCGAGCTGGCTCGCATCTCAACCTTGCCCGCACCCGATGCTCACGCATTGTGGCAATATATGGTTCAGGGCGGAACGCTAAATGCAAAAAACTTTATTGCTCGTGCCAGCACCTTGGCCGGGTTTAACGGGGAATTTTTAGAACCCCGACCCCTTGTACCAGCCGGGCTTTATTGGCCGGGGTTGGATGGCGCTGAAATAAGCCTTGATGAATTGAGAAAAAATTGGGCGGCGGGCATGGCGGTAACGCCTGTTGTTTTTTATCGCGCCCTTTTATTGAGCGGCGATTTATCCCCGGTTGATGAAATGATAGACGCGCTAATGCATGCGGGCCTTAACCCCATGCCTATATTTGTTGCCAGTTTAAAAGACCCGGTTTCATCCGCCACCTTGGCCGAGCTTTTTGACCAAGTAGAAAGTGCCTCTGAACAAAGCGAAATGGCTTTGGGTGCTGCTATAAATATGACCGCTTTTGGTGCGGCAAAACCGGGTGGTGGGGTGCGAGAAAAAACGCCGTTTGATAAGCATAACATGGTGGTATTGCAGGCAATTTTGGCCAGCGAACCCATTGATAATTGGCGGGCTGGCACCCGTGGCCTCAGCCCCCGGGACATCGCCATGCACGCCGCCCTGCCCGAGGTCGATGGCCGCATAATAACCCGGGCAATTGCGTTTAAATCGGTCAAATCATTTGATGAAAATTGCCAATGCGATGTGGTCAGGTTCGAGCCCGAACAATCCCGGATTAATTTTGTTGCCGAACAGGCCAAGCGTTGGTCGTGGTTGCGCACCGCACCTAAATGGTCAAAACGCATCGCCTTGGTTTTGGCAAATTACCCTAACCGTGATGGCAGGCTTGGTAATGGCGTTGGGCTAGATACCCCGGCCGGTGCCCTTAATGCGCTAGGCGCAATGGCCGCATCAGGTTTTGAGGTTGATGACATTCCAATAAATTCCGATGAATTAGTAAACCGTCTAAAAGACGGGCCGACTAATTCCCACGATGCAGAAAAAATAAAAAATGCGGAAAATACCTTTTCCATTAGCGCATACAATGAATTTTTTAATTCATTGCCCGGCGCGGTGCAGGCATTGGTTAACGAACAATGGGGCGTACCAGAACAAGACCCGTTTTTCCGCAAGCATGATAAATCATTTGCCATGCCCGCATACATGTGCGGCGAGGTCGCGGTTTGTTTGCAACCGGCTAGGGGCTATAATATTGATCCGGTAAAAACCTATCACGATCCTGATTTGGTTCCGCCCCATGGCTATCTTGCATTTTATGGCTGGCTACAAACCGAGTTCGATGCCGATGCCATAATCCATTTTGGCAAACACGGAAACCTTGAATGGCTGCCGGGCAAGGCATTGGCATTATCTGATAGCTGTTTCCCCGAGGCGGCCCTTGGCCCGGTTCCAAATATTTACCCCTTTATTGTAAATGACCCGGGCGAGGGAACGCAGGCCAAACGCCGAACATCGGCAGTTATAATAGACCACCTAACCCCGCCACTGGCCCGGGCCGAAAGCTATGGCCCGTTGCGGGATTTAGAAGCATTGGTCGATGAATATTTCGAAGCATCCGGCACCGATCCCAGAAGAACAAAAATATTAAAGCGCGATATTTTGGAGCTAACCCATGTAACCGGGTTGGCAGAAGATTGCAAAATGGGCGCGGATGAAAATGATGACGCTAAATTACAAAAATTAGATTCTTATTTATGCGAATTAAAAGAAATGCAAATCAGGGATGGCTTGCATATTTTTGGCCAAAGCCCCAAGGCTGAACAACTGGACGCATTGTTGGTCGCATTGGTGCGGGTGCCACGGGGCAGTGCGGTGCATGAACAAAGCATCCTTAGAACATTATCGGATGATTTGGGCTTAATGGATTTGGGCGATTTTGACCCATTGGATTGCAACATGGGCCAAACATGGCATGGGCCAAAACCAGATGCGTTAATGGCGGTTGATAAAAATAATTGGCGCACATTTGGCGATACGGTTGAACGCCTTGAATTATTGGCCCTATCAATAATATCTGAAAAAACAAAGTCGCCCAAAGATTGGGAAAACACCAGTGCGGTAATGGATAATGTTAAATCCAGCATTCGCCCGGCGGTGGAAATATCGGGTGCGGAAGAATTAAATTCCCTGCTTAAATCCTTGGGCGGACATTTTGTAGAGCCGGGGCCATCGGGCGCGCCTACTCGGGGTCGACCCGAAGTTTTACCCACGGGCAGAAATTTTTATTCGG